>JABACA010000164.1 GCA_014237975.1 Mariniblastus sp.
CTGGAGGCAAGTTCCCAAAGCTCCCGGTCCGGCAGGCTGCCCCACAGAAAGTAGGAGAGTGCGGAGGCAAGTTCGAATTCGCGGGTCACCACTTCGCCGTCGGCCTTCGTGTGCAGCAGGAATTGAGGTGTCACCAATACCATCGCCAGGGTTTCGCGGAGGGTGGCCTCGAGCGTCCCGAGTTCCCCCTGCAACAGCTCATAAATCTCCAGGAAACGATTCACCTCGGCCGCGGTCGCGGGTCGGCGGTAGGCGCGTGACATGAAACGGGAGAGCACCTGGCGGACATATTCCGTTGGGTCGTTTTCCCTCAGGGGCGAGTCGAACAGGATGCGGGTGTGGTGCTCCGGTGGCCAGACCTCGGTGATCGGTGCTTCGAATTCGATCCAGTCGATCACGGCCCGCGGCATGTCCGGTTGCCGCGGCCAGTAGAGGAAACGGTTATCGTCGTTGAGGGTGCCGTCGTCGTAGATGTTCTGGGGGGTGATCGTCAACGTATCCGGCCGACGTTGACCGTTGTGGACCTTGCCCAACTGGACCGGGAAGTTCTCGATCCGGCCCCGTAATTCATACACCTTTGGCTCACTTGGCGGGTTCTTCAGGTGCACGATCCCAACCGGGGCGACCTGCTGGGTGGAGCTGTTGATATTGAGATGGTATCCCATCACGAAGCGGAGTGGGAGTTCGCTGGCGCCATTGGGAAAGACTGCGGAGGCTTGGAAGCGGATGCGGAACTCACCCGTGCTGGGAAAATCTTTGATGCCCATGCCTTGCCCCGGCGTGCCCCGCCGCGAGTTATGGATGGCGATCTCGTTGCGCTGGAGGCTTTTGGCAAAACCTTTGTGGGATTCCCCCGAGTCCCATTCCTGGCGGGATTTGTGGGTTTTTGGTTTTTCCGGATCGACGATCGCGCTGGCCAAGGCGCGGCGGGCCACTTCGAGATAACGGTCGATCTGTTCCGGTCCGAGCAGCATGAACTCGGCCGTGTTATTGAAGTGGTACGGTTTGACCGGGTCCTGGGAAAGGTCGCCGATGAGGTGGAGGTCGACACCCAATAAATCCCTCATGGTGTTCTCATATTCGAAATTGGTAAGCCGGCGTGCCGTGTTGGCCGGGGTTTCCCTGCTGGCTTTTTCGACGTAGGCACGCAGACCGTTGTCGATCCAGTCGATGACTGCCTGGCGTTCGGATGCGTCCGGCTGATCCGCGTCCTCCGGTGGCATGACGCCCGATTCCAATGCCTCGAGCACTTGTTCCCAGCGATCGAGGTCGGCCCCCGCTGCCAGATCGCCATCCAACGTGTGAAGCGTAAGCTCGCCCTTACTCTTATCCGGGCCGTGACACTGGATGCAGTGCGTTTTGAAAAACGGCCTGACAAGATCATCGTACCCGTCTGTGCCCGGCGCCGTGCCAAGAGCGACCAGTGGATACAGCCAAGTCAAAAGCAAGAACAGGATGGCCCGGCTCCACATTGTCATCGGCTCTGCTCGCTCAATTCAGGGTAGGGTGATTTACGTTGCAATGAGAATCGGTCCCAACATGGCCCTAATATGGGGTGTCAATATAATACGCCCCCAAACTTTGCCAGGCCGGTCTCTTCCGATTTTACTCTAAATCCAAGGCGGGACGGCGTCGACTATTGTTTAAAAAATGCAATGCAATACTTGCACAGCAACAGTGAGTCCAATGTCCAGAGAAAAGTAAGCAGCAGGGTGGTGGCAAAGTCTGGAAAACGTTAGGGCGTCGATTCCGGTCAAGAGGTCGTCGACCACGCAAGTCCCACAAAAAAAACCGCATGAACTTCCTGTTCACACGGCCAAATATATACGCTTTCGGATTGTCACTTTGTAAGTGACCCCGCTGGGGCTCGAACCCAGGACCTACGGATTAAAAGTCCGTTGCTCTACCAACTGAGCTACAGGGTCTTTCATTGGGAAACCGGGACCAACGGCTGTCGAATCCTGGGGACCAATGAAAACACCGATGCAAATACACCGGCCCGTTACGCAATCCCGGTTTAAGGGGCTCGCCATAACAGGTTAAAAAGATACCAAAAAAGTGCGTCCCGCAAAGCCCCGGACCGAGTTTCCGTGATTCTGCCGCAATTAATTGGGATTGGGAGCTACCCGGGAAACGTCCCATGCCGCGGCCGCGGCATGGGACACGCGGTCTTCGCGTTGAAATCTCCGCGGACAGCCCGGCGACCGGGAGCGACACGGGACATTCCGTGGAATGACGCCTGCCCGGCAAAACCTATTTGGATCGTCGTTTACCCCACATCTTGTCGAAATTGGGCTCTCCATCAATATCCACCGGCGATCCGGGTCGCGCGTCGAGATGAGCACTGCCGGGGGCCAGCGGTAGCGACTTGGCAGGCAGATGTTGCTGGAGTTGGCTGATGATGCCCTGCTGACCGGAATCCGTCGCCAAATTTTTGAATTCTCCTGGGTCCTTGCCCCGCCGATACAATTCGCGGGATTGATCGTTGTATTGAATCAACGCCCAGTCGCGGCTGCGAATCGCGGTGTTGCCCGGCCCAAATTGTGTGATGGCCGGGTGCGGCCAATCCTGGGACGGGTTGCGCAGCAGCGGAACCAGGCTATGACCATCGAGTCCCGGCTTGGCCGGTAAATGACAGAGCTGTGTCAAGGTGGGAAACAGGTCGATCAGTCCAACCGGTTGATCGCAGCGAGCGGACTGTTTTTGTCCGGGTGTCGAGATCATTAAGGGAACCCGGGTTGAGTCAGCCCACAACGAACGTTTGCCCCAACGTTGCTTGGTCCCCAAATGAAAACCGTGGTCTGACCAGAGAACAATGATCGTATCGTTCGACCGGCGAGATTTGTCCAGCGCGTCCAACAGGCGGCCGACTTGGTGGTCCACGAAATAGATGCTGGCCAGGTAGGCCTGCACCGCTCTCTTCCATTGATCCGGATGTTGCAGGAACCAGTCGTGACGAGGCGCGACGGCACTCCAGCTGAGGTCCTGGCCGATCTCGGGGATATCGGCCAGATCATCGGCCGGAACGGGCGGCAGCTGGATCGTTTCCAGCGGGAACGGTTTAAACCATTTTTCGGGAACGTAGAGAGGAACGTGCGGGCGGTAAAAACCGACCGCCATGAACCTCGGTTCGTCGCTCGGCTGTTGGATCTGTTCGATCGCCCAATCCGTAATCTGGTGATCCGGCATCGCGTCATCCGCAACGTCCAAGGGACCCCAATCCCACAAGGGATGCACGTGGTCGCAGTTGAGATTCTGTTTCTGTCGCGGACCCATGCCGCCAAACTTGCCACCATACAAGTCAAACTCGGCCGGTCCCTCGGTGTGGAACGTCTTGCCGACCCCTACGGTTTTGTAACCATGCTTGGAAAAGTATTGGGGCAGGGTGACGGCCTGGCGGGTCGTTTCGCATTTGCGGATATGGGGCGACAGGTAATAGATGCCCGTGCTGGAGGGGAGTTTCCCGGTCAACAGGCTGATCCGCGAGGGGTTGCAGATTGGTGCTTGGCAGTGGGCGTCGGTGAACACGACTGCCCGTTTGGCGAGTCGGTCTAAATTCGGCGTGAGCGCCTGCGGGTGGCCGCTCAGTGGGCCGATCCAGTCGTTGAGGTCATCAATCGACAGGAATAGGACATCGGGTTGCTGAGGAGGCTGTGCTGAGGCCGGCGTGCCGCACGCACCAAAAACCCAAAGTGCGGTGATCGCGATGAACGACAAAACAGTAATTTTAATTTGAGTAATAGCCACGCTTGCTCCGGAAAGGGTGTGGATCGGACGCCTCTATGGTAGCGGCTGCCCGCCACGTCACTCAACTCTTCTTTCTCAGCCCCAGATGGAATGCCGACGGACAAAAGGTTCGACGCGGTCCGGAGGCAAGAAAAATCGACGAACGTGTGCTTGATCGAGGCAAATTGGGAGGTGCCGGTGCGGGCTCGTTATCTTGTGGCGGTTTACTTTTCGAGCAGCTTGGCTCTGAAAAAGTCGACCTGAGAACGGTATTCGGTTTTCGCTCCGGGATACACCAAGTGAGCTTCAAGTTTGAGTTCGTCCGTTTTCTCTTTGAGAGCGATGCCGAGATTCACGTGGTGAATGATCCACCCTCGCTTTCGCTCGGGATTGGTCGGCGGTTTGTCGGTTGGTTTCATGCTGTAGGTCATGAAAATTGGTGGATCGTCGCTTGATACGAGGTTGAGGGCAGCGTGGCGTGAAGAGATTTGTTTGGCCTCCTCCAGAGTGCTCGCACCCCATGTCTTCATGTGGATCTTTTGAGGATCCGTTTCTCCGTTCAGAGGTTTGGCAAGGGACTTACCGAATTCGTTTCCCAGGAAAGTTCCGACCATCTTCTGCCAGTATTCGGGACTGTTTCCCGTTTGACCACCGGACGTTGCGAGGCAGGTTAACCGCGTCGACTCTCGTTCGATCGAATCAGAGCTGTCCGGGTTGGCCATCTCGTCGGCATACCCCAGCCACATGCAGATTTGGGCTCCGGCAGAACCGCCAAATGCGGCGACTCTGGTCTTGTCGATATGCCAATCGCCTGCTTTGGAACGGATGAACTGCAATGCTTGCCGCGCGTCGTGATGGGCGGCCGGCAAAGGGGCGATGGTCTTGTAGCGGTAGTTGATCGCCGCGACGGAGATGCCGGATTTCAATAGTTCAGACAACTGCTTCGGACTCAGCTTCTCTTTGCTACCCGAACGGAAGCCTCCGCCGTGAATGTAGATCGCAAGGGGTGTCGGCTTCGATGTGTCGGCCAGCCAGATGTCGAACACCTGCCGCTCATGCTTGCCATACTTGACGTTGCCATGAGTCGGGGGCTTTTTGGCCTGGGCCATTGGTGAGTTACCTGACTTGGGTTTGTTCCTCTTTGCTCGTTGGGCCGCTTGCCTCAGCAAAACCTTCTTTTCGGCAACGGAAAGAACACCATCGCCGTCCTTATCGGCTTGGGGGTAACGTTTCAGAGCCTGCCGACTGACGACGGCCTCTTCCGCATCGGAGATCACGCCGTCCTTGTTGGAGTCGGCCTGCGGGAAGAGTTTAAGGATCTGCTGCTTGACGGAATCGTCTGAGTAACTCGCCGACGATACGGCCAACACCGCAAAGGTGATAAGGAGCACGCAAATTGGAACAGAAATCTTGATAACTTCCTCATCTCTGGCAGGCTGTACTCGTTTGGCGTAGAGAAAGCTGGTGGTCGTTCTTAGGAAAATACTTTCAGAACCGGTTCGCCTTTGTCGCCCACGGTAAACGGTCGCATCTCGGGAGACATGACCTTCTTGTCCAGGGGTAATCCCATGGCGTGGCCGATCGTCGCATTGAAATCGGGCACCGTCACCAAATCTTCGATCACTTCGCGGCCTTCTTCGTCCGTTTTGCCGTGGACGTAGCCACCCTTGACGCCGCCACCGGCCAACAAACAGCTGAAGGCTTGAGGATAATGGTTTCGGCCATTGTTACGCTCGGTCTGAATGGTCGGCGTTCTGCCAAATTCGGTTGCCAGGACGATCAGCGTATCGTCCAACAAACCTCGTTCGTCGAGATCGCCAATCAAGGCCGACAATGACTGGTCCAACGGAACCGTCTTGTCGGCAAGACGACCAAAGTTGTCGTCATGCGTGTCCCATCCACCATCATTGACCTCGATGAAACGGACACCTTTTTCGACAAGACGACGGGCCAGCAGGCAACCTTGCCCCAAGCGGCCATCGCCGTATCGCTGTCGAGTTGCCTGGTCTTCCAGGCCAAGATCAAACGCCTTGACGTCTTCGCTCTTCATCAGCTTGACCGCCTCGTCATACATCGAGGCATAAGCCCGCGCCTGCTTGGTGTCGTACTCGTCGGTGAATCGTTTGTTCATTCGCTTAAGACGCGTCATGCGGCGGTTGAAACGATCAAAATCGACTCCCTTGGGCAGCTGGCTGTATTGCAGCCCGGCCGACGGGTCGCCAATGGGTACCGCACCATGGCTGGATTCCATGAATCCGGCGCCATTGCCATCGCTATTGCCACCGATTTTGACGTTGGCCGGCAAACCCGGATTCCGTTTGCCGAGGTGGTAGGAGCTCCAGGCACCGAGGTCCGGGTGGCGTACCGTGCCCCGCAGTGTGTATCCCGTGTGCATGTAATAACGGCCCTGGGCATGCGCCCCGGCGGTCGAGTTCAAAGAATTGATGACCGAAACATGGTGCATCTGCTTGGCCATTTGGGGGAAGTACTGGCTGACCCGTACGCCATCGGCCGACGTGTTCAGGGTTTCCACGGGCCCCTGGGTTTCACTGCCCGGTTTGGGATCGAAGGAATCAATATGGCTCATGCCGCCACTGAGGTAGATATAGATCACCGACTTGGCGGTTCCGCCCGTCGTTCGACCTGGTCGTGCGGCGTGGCCGACCTTGGGCAAACAGGGCAGGATGCCAACGCCGAGCATCGATTTGGCGACCCCGGAAACAAAATTTCGACGAGACGATGGTTGTTGTAAAAAGTAAGCCATTTGCTTTCCTTGAACTGATCGATAAAGAAATGTTACCGCAATGGGTTATTTGATGAAAATGAATTCGTTGGAGTTGGCCAGTGTCCAGATCAGGTCGGAAACGACCTGCGGACCTGACTGGTCTTTGGATTCCTTAACCCAGCCAGCTTCCTCAACCCGCGTCGGTTTTCGACTGAGCATGGTCAGGTAGACCGAGTCGATACGATCATCGGCGGATGCTTCGTAAATGTTTTGCATCAGGATCGTATTCGGGTTTCGGGCGATCCGGGTTTCGATGTAACCATTCATCAGCGACAGGGCTTGTGTGACAGATGGTTCGGTATTGGCGTTTTGGATCGTTTCGCGATCGGATTGGCCGAATTCTCTCAGGAAATGTCCTGCCGGGGCAGGCGATTGAATTTCTGAGGCGCGATACATCCCGTTACCGCCTTGGCTCCTGCGCAGCTTGTCCGACATCGAGTTCATTTGCTCCATCAGTTGGCGAACCTTTTTGGCGTCCCCTTTTTGACGGGCTTTGCGAATTTCGGTCGCCATCGACTTGCGCTGTTGTTGCATTTTTGAATTGGCTTGGGACATCTTCCTGCGATCGGTCATCGACATGCTTCCCTTGCTGCGACCATTGCCATACGATTCGGCCATCTCCAGCAGGTCGTCCGCCGACATCTTTTGCAACTTGTCGTAAGACTCGTAGATGTCGCCGCTACCCAGGTAACGCGCCAGCCGTCCACTGGTGCCACCCTGCCGCTGATCCACGTCGGGGACCGTCATGGTCAACATCGAGTCCCAGATCTGTTCGGCCGTCATGCGACGCACCAGGGGCCCGTTAAAGTAGAACTCCGATGCCTTGACGACGTCCTTGGAATAGGCGGTCGCCTGGTAGGTTCTCGTGTTGTAGATAATCCGCAACATCTGTTTCATGTCATAGTTGAGGTCGACAAACGTCTCGGCCAGGAAATCGAGCAGTTCCGGGTTGGAAGCGACCGTCCCGTCTTCGAAGATGTCAACCGGCTCGACCAGCCCGATCCCCATCGCTTGTTTCCAAAGTCGATTGGTGAAGACTTTGGCAAATCGTGGATTGCTGGAGTCGGTTAGCCAGTTGGCATAGGCGTCGCGCGAATTGATCGATCGGGCCCCGCTGATCTGTTGCGGGTTGCGACGGCCACGGCTGGAACGACGAGAATTGGATTGGCTGGGTGCCCGCGCTGAAACGAGTTCGTCGCCCTCGAACATTGTCTTAGCGGTTACGATGTCGAATTCGTCACCGTCATCGCCCATGAAACCCTCAGGCAAACGAGCCAGTCCGGTACCGGTACCGGAGATTCCATAAGTCATCGGTTCGAGAAGTCTGCGAAGCACGTTTCGGGTTTGTTGGTCGACCGTGCGATCACGACGCAACTTCTGGATTTCGCCAGCGTTATCCGAGTTGGGTATGGTCAGGCGAAAATTCATGCCGCCGGTGAAGGCGACCATTTCGAAATACTGACGTTGCGTCCATTTGTCGAAGGGATGGTCATGACATTGGGCGCATTCCAGTCGCGTGCCCAGGAAGATGCGAATGGTGTTCGACATGTTGTCTTCGGGCATATTGTAGTCGCGCAGATAATAACCCACGGCGCCATTTTCCCTGGACATGTTGGCGCCTTCGGCGGTCAGCAATTGGCGGACCAACTGGTCGTACGGTTTGTTTGTTTCCAGTGAGTCTTTGACGAAGTCGATGTAGGGTTGCCCCGATGTATTCCCCACACGGCTTTGGATGCGCAAAAGATCCGCCATGAAGTTGTATTGCCGGCTGACGTACCCGTAAGAATCGAGAAGTTGGTCGATCAGTTTTTCACGTTTATTCTTGTCGCGTGATTTCAAAAACGTTTTTGCTTCCTCGATCGTCGGGATTCGCCCCGCGATATCGAGGTAAGCGCGGCGGAGGAAAATCTCGTCCGAGGAGAGGGCGTTTCGCGACTGTCCGTTCGCTTCGAGCTTGGACGACACCAGGGCATCAATTTGGTTGGCCAACTTGGTGACTTGGCTGCGGGGGACTGACTTGACCGATTCCCCTGATTTCTCTGTAGACGAATCGTGTCCGCAGAGCGTGCCAGCGAGCAGTAGGCTGGTAAGACAAAACAGGCTGACAAATTTTCTGGCGAATTCCATCTGGTTTCCTCTAATCGAGTCGGTCGTTCAATCGGTTGACGTGGAAATGGAGTCTCTTGATCTATCTAAATAATGCCATCGGGCTGCCGTTTATTTTCAAAATGCTTGAATATTAGGCAAGATACCTAGGTTCACGCATAAATGAGATGGTCCGAGACACAAATCCCCTGCTAAGGGGAAAAACCCTAGAATAACTCAGGTTTTAACTGAAACCAATCAAACGGCGGTCGGTTTCTGGGATTTGAACTTTTTCGGCGAATTATCCCCCAGAGATTGAGGTCCATTCGGGTGGGGGAGCTTTTATTGCCATCGATTGCTGTTGTCGCGGGTGTTCGAAACGGATTTTCCCAGCATGCAGACACATGGGTGGTGCTCCCAGCTCCAACGTCTGCTTGTTACCCAGTTGATGGTCGGGCAAAAACACGGGGTCCCCCTGGATCGGTAGTCCCAGGTGCCACAGGTGCAGCCTGATCTGGTTGGTCCGGCCCGTCTTGGGGAAACATTGCAACAGGGTGGTGCCATCACTGAAATCCCGCACCTTTTCAAACTGGGTTTCCGCCTTGAGACCGTGTGGGTCGATGCAACGAACGCCGGCCGTGGTCGGTTCCTTCGAGATACTGGCGGTCTCGGTCAACTGGTCCCAAGCGGGATGACCCTGGACACGGGCCCAGTACGATTTCTCGACGCGGCCCGATACGAATTGCGTCTGTAAATGATGGCAAGTGGATTTTTTACGACAGAGGATGACGCAGCCCGAAGTGTTTGCATCCAGGCGGTGTGCCATCCGTATCTTTTCACCCTGGTAAACTTGACCGATCAGATAGATTAACGAGTTGCGGTTGAATCGACCGCACGGATGCATCGGTAAAGGCGCCGGTTTGTCGACCACGATCAAGTCGTCATCTTCAAAAAGCAGGGTGATTCCAGTCGCCACATCCGGCTCGACCGTTTCGGGAATCAAGTGATCAAGCCGCATTCCTGCGCGAAGTAATTTTGATTCCACCACCGGTTTTCCCTGGTAGTGAATCCGCGATTCGGCAATCTCATCAGACCAACGCTTCCTTGGCACATGGGGATGATAGGCGTTGAGAAAATCAATCACCGAAAAATGGTCGTAGCGGGCAGGGACATTCAATGGGCGTTGATTGTGATAAGGCTGGCTGCCGGGCAGTTCCCGCGTGATTTGATCCAGCGCGGCTTGGCGGATGGTGATCGATTCCCGCATGATTTCGGCCGGTGAGCGGTAGCAATGCGGGCACGATTTGCCAGGCTGGTAGTATTCGGATTCCTGTTCCTGGGCAGTCAGCGGATGTTGGCAAGCATAACACTGGGCTGTCTCCGTCTCGTGTAACTCGGAATCTACTGCCACCCGTTTGTCGAAAACAAAACACTCGCCGACATAAGGTTCGCCGCCACATTCCTCAAAGTAACGGAGGATGCCTCCGTCCAACTGGTAAACCTCATCAAACCCATGCTGTTCCATGAAGGGGCCGGCTTTTTCACAGCGAATGCCGCCAGTACAAAACATGACCAACGGTTTTGATTTGATGTCATCCGGCAACCCTTCCACGGCGGCTGGGAATTGGCGGAAATTTTCCAAAAGGCAGACAATCTGATTATGTTCTTTCTAAATGGAATAATGATGAAAAATCAGAATTTATTTCGCTTGAACCTCATTTTATTGAACTTTTTA
>JABACA010000165.1 GCA_014237975.1 Mariniblastus sp.
CACCTAAACCACTTGTAACTCTCGTGTTCGGTAACGACGATTTTTACAGGCTCGATTAATTGCGCCAGAAAAACAGTTAGTTGTTTTTCTTTTTTTTTGTTGTTTCGTTTATGATGTATGACATATTCGTGAACGAACTTAAAGTCCGGATCGACTACAATTTGTTTCGATGTAATACCGGTTTCTTCCCGGAGTTCCCTCAAGGCACATTGCATTTTGGTTTCACCATCGTCAATATGCCCTTTGGGCAAGTCCCAACGGGCATGGTGTTTCATTAGCAAGAATGAAGGTTCCGGCTCGTCGCGAACAATTAGGAATCCACAGGATTGCAGATCTGGCATTTTTAATACTCAAAGGAACGTATTGGATTGATGAAAATCTACACCAAAACAGGAGACCAAGGCGATACCGGGTTGATGTCCGGTGTGCGCGTTACCAAGGACCATGTGGCGATTGAGGTTTGTGGCAGCCTCGATGAAACCAATAGCGCAATTGGTTTGGCCTGTAGCCACGGGTTGCCGGTCTCTGTAGATTCGACACTGAAAAATGTACAACAGGATCTGTTTTTGATTGGTAGTTGCGTGGCAAATTGTGAAAATAAAGCGAAAAATGGGCCGCTCCGGATTTCAGCGGAGAGGAACAGGGAGTTGGAAGAGTCCATCGACCAGTTGACCGATGAACTTCCGCCGCTGGACGCATTTATTCTGCCTCGAGGAGACGCCTCGGCGGCCTCGCTACACTTTGCACGAACCGTGTGTCGCCGCGCTGAGCGAGCTCTCGTCCGTTTGATAAACACCGGTTTTTCAGATGCTGAATTGGCCACGGAATTGATTTACCTGAATCGTTTGAGTGATTACCTGTTTGTTGCTGCCCGCTGGACGAATCGGCAACATGGGGTGGTAGAAACCAAATGGCTACCGAAAACATGATACGATTGACTAAAAGGTCAGGATGATTTGACGCCGTAGGCCTTGTTTTGGGGTGTTGGATGCCACCTTGTTGTCTTGTCGTTCGACAGGAGGCCTGAATTACCGGATAATGATCAAGACGTCGGAACTGTTGTGGGTCAAAATGCAGTAAAATTAAAGCGATAAGATCCTGTTGCGGCTCTGTGACCAATCGGTTGAAAGTAGTTTCCATGAAGAAGATTGAAGCCATCATTCGCCATTTCAAACTGGAAGACATTAAGTCTGCGTTGTCTGATTGTGGAGTCGAAGGAATGACGATCACCGAAGTCAAAGGATTCGGGCGTCAAAAAGGCCACACGGAAATGTACCGCGGTAATGAATATGCCATTGATTTCGTCCCCAAGGTTAAAGTGGAAGTCGTGGTTTCAGATGACAATGTAAAGGCGGTCATCGACACCATTATGGACCAGGCACAAACCGGCCAGATGGGAGACGGCAAGATTTTTATTACGGATCTGGAAGAAGCAATTCGTATTCGGACAGGAGAAACGGGTAAGGATGCGGTTTAGTTATTGAGTGGGATGCCCATTCTATTTGGCGTCCCAGCATTGGTCCGGCCAATTCAGGACACGGGATCGACGGATTCAGAGCCCGTCATGCGGCCGGTTGGGGGTTTTTGATTACCAAATATGTCGGTAAGCGGGGCAGGATTTCGAGAATCAGTGCAAGCCGCGCGAGAGCGCTGGCACGACGGTCGCGATAAGTTGCAGCAGTTGCACGAGGAAGGGGCTCCGGGCCGACGGGTCGTCAACGCGTTGTCTGATTTGCTCGATCACGTGTTATTGAGTCTGTACCGGGCCTGCCTGGAAGATTTCTCCCAGGAGATCGCGGCAAATGTCTCATTCGTTTTGCATGGAGGGTGCGGGCGCCGCGAAGTCGCTCCTTATTCCGATGTTGATTCCATGCTGCTCTACCAAGGTAGTTTGACAGATGAGTTGAGCGAATTTTCCCGCCGTATTGCACAGGACATTACCGATGCGGGGTTTCAGTTGGGTTTCAGTCTGAGAACGCCTCGAGACGCATGCACCATGTCGTTGAAAGACCCTGCTGTATTTTCATCTCTGACCGAGTCTCGGTTTTTGGGTGGCAATCCGGAACTGTACGAAAATTATCTTAGTCGCTTACAGCGTCTGGCGAGTCGTCGAAGTACCAACCTGATCCGTGGTATCGTCGATGCGCGAGAGCGCGAGCGGTTGCAGTTTGGAGAAACCGTCTACCTGTTACGGCCCAATATTAAAAAATCGCGCGGTGGATTACGCGACATTCACCTGATTCGGTGGTTGGGGTTTGTGCGTTTTGGGGAGACCGATATCGATCAACTTTGCCGGCGTCGAGCCTTGTTTGGTGTGGAAGCGACCCGTCTACAGGCTTCGGCTGAGTTTCTTCTTCGGGTACGTAATGAACTGCACTGGCAGGCGAATCGCGCCAACGACGGATTTGGTCGTAATGAACAGGTGCGAATTGCCGAAAAATTTGGCTATGTCGGCGACGACGGCGTGTTGCCGGTCGAGAAACTGATGCAGGATTATTTTCGGTTCTCCAGTCAAATAAGGAATATTTGCGATAACTTTGTGGCGAAGAGTTTGAATCGAGGTTCGTTTGCAACCAATGTTTTTTCACCGCTGTTGACGCGACAGATAGGTGAAAACTTCCTGATGGGCCCGCTGTATATTGGAGTTAACAAGACGGCGATCGATTCGGTCCAGGGAGATTTATCCGAAGTCCTGCGTCTAATGCAATTGGCGGCCGTTCATAAAAAGAAAATCGATTATCCTACCTGGGACGCGATCCGTCGCACGATGACCAATAACCCGGAGATCGAATTAACCCGTCAGTCTGCCGAGCAATTCATTGCGTTGTTGGCCAATACGAAAATGCTGGCCGACCTGCTTAAATTACTTCACGAAATGCGGGTGCTGGAGAAAATCCTGCCAGACTTCAAGCATGCTCGTGGGTTATTGCAGTTCAATGAGTACCACAAGTACACCGTCGACGAGCACACATTGCGAGCGATCGGTATCCTGACCGAGTTTGAACAGGAGCAGACCGCCAAGGGAAAGGCTTATCGCAGTATTCAGGACAAGAGAGTTTTGCACTTGGCCCTGTTGTTGCATGATCTGGGAAAGGGTTATCCCGAAGATCACTGCCAGGTGGGAGTTGAAATTGCCAGTGCAACCGGTGAGCGGTTGGGCTTGTCAGACGATGATACCAAGACGATTCAGTTTCTTATTCGAAACCACCTGCTCATGAGTCATTTGGCATTCCATCGGGATATCAATGATGAAGAGATGGTGGCTGAGTTTGCTGCCAAGGTGGGATCCGTTCGACTGTTGTCGATGCTTTACGTATTGACGTGTGCCGATATAGACGCGGTGGGGCCGGGCGTGCTGACACCCTGGAAACAGGAGTTGCTGACAGACCTTTACCGGCACGCCAAGAATATATTGACGGGGCATCGAGAGGATGACCTTTATCTGACCCTCCAGGCTGAATTTTATCAACAAATTGCCGACACGGTGAACGATCCGGAAACATCTACTTGGCTGAATAATGCCTCTCAGAACCTGCCTCGTAATTATTGTGAACAGCATGAACCCCAGTTCATTTCGGAACAGCTGTTGCATTTGCGCGAGGTGATAGCTGAACAAGTGCAATGTACCGTTGGCAGGGTCAAGGGCAGGAACTTGATTGAGCTGTGTATCGGTAAACGTGAAAAAAGACGGGCTGGCGTTTTTTATCGAGTGATGGGTCTGCTGGCCAGCCTTGGGCTTTCGATTACGTCCGTCGATATCAAGCCGATTGGCGATTCCTTGATTTTTTACTGGTTCAAGTTCGCCGACCTCGATTTTGAACATACGCCACAACGCCGATTGGATGAGATTCAACGTCGCGCGATCGCCGTCGTGGCTGGTGGCGATAAGAGTCCGCCCCAATTTCGAACCAAATGGAAGAAACGTGGTGGCGGGCGGGCGTTGCAGCTATCGCGTCCGATCATTGAAGTCAAGATTGATAATCAAACGGTCGATTCTGCAACAATTATTGATGTGTTTGCCTATAAGAAAATTGGTCTCTTGTATAGAATTTCCAGAAAGCTCCATGAACTTGGATTGGATGTTAATTACGCTCGTGTTTCCACCTATGCCCATCAGTTGATCGCCGTTTTTTATGTGTGCGATGAGAAGGGGAACAAGGTTCATGACAAGAATCAATTGCAGGTCATTCAACAGGAAGTATTGCGGGAAACCAGTGGTTTTCTGCAACAGGAAGATTAACCGCTGGCCGAGTCCATGAATTCACCCGAACACTTGAGTTTCAAGAACCGATTGCAGGTATATTCCGTGATCGTTTTTTTTGCGGCGCTTGTCTCGTTGCCGGTTTTGTCTCAAGTCTTGCAAGGCGAGCGCGCTCGATGGCAGGCAGCGGTAGCCGTGAATCGAGTCCAGCATGAGCAGGGCGATGCGGAAGGGTCGACAGATGTTCTGCTGCAGGCAGCTTCGTTGAACTTGCATGATGACCAAGCGTTGTTTGGGGTTGCACAGGTGCTTTTGGACCATGGTCGTGCCGAGGAGGCACTGGAGCTGGCCGAAGTCGTTGCGGAGAACCCCGAGTTGCAATATGCGGGGAGTAATCTGATGGTCCGCAGTCTTAACCACCTCGGTCGTTTTAATGATTCGCTGGTGGTTTACAAATCGATTGCCAAACAACTCGAGGAATTCGAAAACTCTCAGGAAAGTTCTGCGAGCTGGCTGGATGGCTTGGTGGGCATGACGGACACGTTGATGCAGGTCCGTAGTCAGCGACTCAACGGCTTGGCCTATCATCGTGCATTAGCTGGCAAGGAGCTGTCGTTGGCTCAAGATGATATTGAGGAAGTGATCGACGGTTTTCAGCCCAGCTTTGGTTGCCCGTCAAAGCGCGGATCTCGTTTGTGGAAAGAACCATGATTGCCATCGCTTTGATTGGTCGGCAGGTAGATCGCGGCCCAGACGTGTTGGATTTGCTGGACCGTTATATTGCGAGATTGGAATCGGCATCGGATGCGCAGGAAGCCGAAATGTTGGAAACGATCAACGATGAATTGTCACTTGACTTTCCCTTCGATCGAAACGTTGAAAAGTTTATTCGTCAACGGGCTGTGGCTTACCGTTTGGGTCGCGAACGGATAGCCACCATGCTTGTGGTTCGAGCCTTGATCCTCGATGACCTGGGGCAGGTGGTCCGCTGTGACCAGGACCGGTTTAAAGCCACTGAAATGGGGATTGATCCAGATCAAGTGGTGCAGGAGTTTCCAGATGATATCGAGTGTTTGCGAACGCTTGAACAAGCCGCGACTTACCTGGATACCCGCGGAGTCGTCAAATTAAAGCAGGGGAAGGTGGCGTCGGCAAGGCAGGACTTTGATCTTGCCATAACGGCAATCGAGGTTCTCAATCAGTCGTTTGCCGGTGGAATTCAGAACAGCGTAATGAACGAAGGTGGCAGGTTTTTTCGGGAATCGAGGAGCCGGGAACTGGAAGCATCTGTGCTCTATCATCGCATGCAATTAGCAGAAGAAATGGACGACCAAGAGAAATTCGATGACGATCGACGCCGGATCGAGGAGCTTGGATTCAAGCCTGGCCCCTGGCTCAACTAGCCGTTGTAAGGAAAGGCTTTGACTTGCGGGGCAGTGGAGCTTGTTTCACAAGCATCGCCGACCAGGCAGTGGGTTCTAACTGGATTGGCTGCGGAGTAGGTAGTAGCCGAATAGAACGGTTGCTACTGCCAGGACGCACCAAGTTGTCTCGTCAAACCGGCTGACTTCCTTTCCAATCGATTCACCAAGACGAACGAGATTTCTTATCACGCTGTCCATGTTTGGTGTCCTTTGGGAATAATAACTTCGGTTTCAAGATGAAGATCAAGGGGAGCGGTTAGGGGGCATGGCCCAGCCAAATATAGGTCGAGGAGCATCGGAGGTGCCGGGAAAACGGAAAAATAGGTTGGCAAGCACAAACGGACGGGTCCGGTTGTAACCACGGTAACCACGGTAACCACGGTAACCGGGCAGATCCGGTTGCGTGTAGAGTCTCACAAAGCCGGGGTGAGCGGTGTCCTCTGTCGGTTAGCCTGCTGTTGCCGCTGGGCACGCACAGCTCGGAAATCAACGGCCCGACGGGTGCTGGGGCCAGCCGGACATTTCCCGTTGACAGGAGATCTACTTGCTGTCAGTATCCCCGCTGTTTTTCAAAAGTGACTCTTTCGATTTCGTGTTCCCGATGGGCAAAATTCTGTGGAAACGGTTAGTCGCCACCGTTGCTGCCTGGGCAGCGCTTGGCACGTTTTCCGTCTTTGCCCCCGACCATCAGTTGGGGGCGCAGGATGTCTGGTATCAACTCGACTTTTCTGACCTGACCGACGAGAGGAAACGTTGGGATGGGTCGGTCGGTTTCGGTCTCAATGGAACCGGTGGAAACAGCCAGAACGTCGATATCAACCTGAGCGTCGAAACACAGAGGGAGACCGCAGACGGTGTGACAGATTTTCTGTTCAACTATTTTTATTCGGAGAGCGACTTGGTGCCCTCCACGGATCGGATTTTCTCCAAAGCCAGGCACGAGCACAAACTGGCCAACCCCAACCTGAATTGGTATTACAGCGGCACCTGGGAATGGGATCGCTTCAGCGGCTACGATTTTCGAATCGCCCTGCATACGGGTGCCGGCTGGTTGTTATGCAGGGATGATGTCCGTTCGCTCAAAACCCGTTTCGGTGCCGGGTCTTCGCGTGAGATTGGTGGTGTTCAGGACGATTGGCCGCTGGAACTGCAGTGGGGCCTCGATTGGGAACGGAAACTGGGCAGTAAGATCAGGTTGTTCGCCACGAACGACTACTACCCGCAGTTCAAGGATTTTGCCCGTTTTCGGGTCAATACTCGGGCCGGTTTGGAGACCGTATTGGATCCGGCCTACGGATTGAGCCTGCAGACCTTCGTGCTGAACCGGTATAACAGCACACCCGACCCCGGATTCCAGGCTAACGATATTGATTATGGTGTTTCACTCGGATTCAATTTTTAGTCGTTCCCGTCGACCGACTTTTTTGGCTTGGCCGGAGCGGGACCCGCAGCAGCGGCAGGAGAGGCAGCGGGGGGTAGTTACTCCTTGATCTCGTTGCCCTCTTCGTCCCACCTCGTTTCAGACACTAGCTTCCCATCCTTGTAAAATGCTTCGTACGCCTTTTGCCCAGTGGTCTCATGCCAATCAGTCTGCAGCCCGTCTTCCTTGCCATCCTTGTAAGTGTTTTTGTACGCCATATGCCCGTCCGGATATTCATAGGCCATAACCCCAGTGAATGGCCTTCCACTGGCGCGTTCATACATCAGCCCACCTCTTTTAACAAGCTCCGAATCGTCAACGGTCTTTACTCCCCCACACCCGACCATCCCTATCACCAGCAGCAGACCCAGCAAACGTTTCATGTTCAGCTCCTTCGGTTCACGTATCCACAGACGCCACCAATAGAGAGGCTGGCGCGCACAGCGTGTGGCCGGGACAGGGGGGCAGTCGGCCGAATCAGGTGATTCGTCTTGATCGAGGTAGTAGCCTAGGGTGCCGCCAAATCGATTGTTTTGCTCTATTTTTTTTGGATTCGCAGCAGATTGGAAACATTCTTTTAATGACGACTTGTAAAATTGACGAATTCAATATAATTTCGTATTCCCCTTGATTGGGGCCGTAGCTCAATTGGTTAGAGTACCGGACTGTCGATCCGGTGGTTGGGGGTTCGAGTCCCCTCGGCCTCGCTGTTTAAAGCCTCGTGAACTTTGTTTCACGAGGCTTTTTTTTTAGGCCCTGCACCCCTTGGTAATCGGGGTCAACCGATTGCCGGACAGGTCGGCCATCATTGACTCGAATCGTGGGTCGGGTCTTGGCCAGGATCGGACGACAAGTCAACCGTGTGACCCATCTCTTTCATCAGCCGTGTGATCTCCCGATCGAGTGGCTCCGTTTCGCCACCCATTTGCTTGTGGCGGATGATGCCTTTTGCATCAATCAGATAGATTGTCGGCCAACCTTCGATATCCCAGCGCCTGGAAATAGGGCCGAATTTGCCATCGGGACCATTCCAAAAACTGCGCCATGTCAGGTTCTTTTGCCTGACAGTTTTGCGAATTTCTTCGCGATCGCTGTCACTATTGACACCGACAATTGCAAAAGGTTTACCTGCCAACTTTTTGACGAGCAACTGCTCGTGGGGATACATATCCCGACAGGGGGGTCACCAGTCACCCCAAAAATCCAGCATTACGATTTTCCCGCGGTATTCAGCCAGGGAAAACGTTAATCCATCCAAATCCTGCCCTTCAAGTTTGGGAGCGGATTTCCCAATCTGCAAATGCTGTAACGAAAACAGCATGTCGGTAGCCATAGGGCCAATTTGCTCGACGGGTCGTCCGTTCGTTTTAATTCCAAAATCATGTTGGCCATAACTGTCGATCAATTCTTGCAGCGTCGATTCCATATCGAATTCTTGCTTTACGGCTGCCTGGTAATACTCCAGGGTTGGTTTGTCGACAAAGGTCTTCATGCGTTCAGTCCACTTTGGATTTTCCAGAAAACCGACGAACCGAGTCAATGCCTGCTGGCCCTTGACCCTCGCCATGGTTGCAACAGCCCGAACACGGTGGTGTCGAGAATTTGTGGCAAGTTTTTCGATCAATTGCATGCTGTTTTTGTCCGGATAACCATCAACTAAAACGGGCAGGACATTGGCGATTTGTTCCGTTTCGAAATAATCCGTTTGCAACAACTGGATGGTGGCATCGCGAGTTGGGCCGGAATTTACCTCGGTCAATATCCAGTGGACCGCATCTATATTTTCTGGGCCCTTGGGATTCCGATTCATAATGTCGATTAGTTGTTGAGCGTATATTTCCGGTTGCGGCAAAGTGGCCGTCTCTGCTTCGTTGCCACGGTTCTTATCATCCGAGGCTGATTCGGAGTGTTGGTTTTGTCGGAATCGCCGCGTTTGCTCTTGATAGGTTTCAATCACGGAAGCCAATTTTTGCCCCGTAGTGGTGGATGGGGGTTCATTAGACGGGCCGGCAGGCGGACGATCAATTTCCGTCCGACGTTGCTGGGGAGAGGAGTCGTTACAGGAAATTGCCGTAACAACAAACAGGAAACATACCAAATGGACATGGAAGGGGGGCATGGTTCGAATCAATCCAATTGCTGGGCCTCATCACACTCTGGTTTGAGTGACAAGTCAGTCATTGTAGCGTCCCGATCCAGCGGATATTGAGATATCGATTCAACAAACCCAGAAAAAGAATCAGGCCGTTTTCCCAGGTCTTGGTGAATCGTCTTTAGCGGGTCGCGGCTCCAGGTCAGAAAATCCCGGATCGACCGTAGAGATCCATTTTCCGAAATTGATCAACTCCAGTGAGCCGCCCGGTCGTTCGACTAAAAAAGACTCATTTTCGACCCAGTCACCAAGGTTGATACTTAAAACCGACTCTTCCTGTTCCATGCAAGGACGATGAATATGACCATATACAAATCCATCGCATTCACGACGCAGGCTTTCTTCTTTTAGTCGCTTGTGAATGGATCGAGGGCGAGCCATCACGGATTTGAAAAATCGCCTTATATGATGGCACAGTTTGGTGGGCAGTACCCACAAGATTCGATCGAAAACACGACTGCCCCAAACAGACAGACCTTTGGTGCGTTGTTCTACGTTGTCGAACAAGTCGCCATGTACTATCAGCAATCGCTTGCCCGATTGGGTTACATGAATCGTGTCTTCAGCCCATTTGAATTTCTTTAACTGTTCACCCATCTCAGAAAATATCGGCTCGTGTTCCTTGCTTCGCTGCCGGTTCATGAAATCAGGGTGCCGCAGGAAGTCATCATGGTTGCCTGGTAGCAATATAACTTCACAACCGGCCATTTGCATTTGAGACAATCGCTTGATAATCTCCTGATGTTCCGACGGAAAAAACCATCGGTGCATCAAACGCCATCCGTCAATCGTGTCACCAACCAGGTAAAGCCGTTCCGGCTGAATTTGATTAAGCAGCTCCAAACAGGCACTGGCGTTTGACAAGCGGAAACCAAGGTGCAGATCACTGATAAAAACGGCCCGGCAGCTTTGCAAATCATGG
>JABACA010000166.1 GCA_014237975.1 Mariniblastus sp.
AACTGCTCCGCCGCCCCGAAACGGAATGGTCCGACCTGGTCGGCCACTTGCCCGAGTTGGAACACGCCTCGGCCGCCGTTCGACAACAGGTGATCTACGATGTGAAATACGAGGGCTACATTACTCGGCAACAGACCACCATCGATCGGCACAAGCGATTGGCCGACAAAAAGATCCCGGATAATTTTGATTACGACGCGCTGACCCATTTGCGCAACGAGGCCAAGGAAAAACTCTCCCGGTTTCGACCGACCAGCATCGACCAGGCGGGCCGCATCAGTGGCATCACGCCGGCCGATATTGCCATGATCATGTTACACCTGGATGGAAAAGCGGAAACGATGAGCCAGTAAGGTGGCCGGTTTCACAGTTCTTGTAAGTGATCTTTGTAAGTGATCTTCTATACGTGCCTTGTTTCTTGTTTTTGGTAAAATTAAGTTGATTGTTTTGTTCTGTTGAACCGACTGTCTTCGTTTGAATGAGTTGAGCGGGTGAAGCTTGCCTACCGATGTTTGATTCCCAACCGCTGCGATGCGTTTGCGTTTGCGCTGCTGTTGCTCTACCTGGCCATGTTGTTAATGCCGTTGCTCTGGCAATCGGCAATGGAGCGGTGGATTCCGGGATTAGGCAACGACAGCCTGTTCGTATTTATGGTGCCGTATCTGGCAACCTGGCTGGCGTTCACGGCTGTCATCGGAACCTGGTCGAAAACAACCTGGGGGCGTCAATGGAAGTTTGCCCTGTTAGGCATGTTCAGCTATATCGGGTTAATCGGTTATTCTGGTTTCTTAGGATTGCTGGATGTTGGGATATACCCAAACGGAACTGATTCGTCGGTGGCCGAGTATCGACCGTTGATCTGGATGCTCGGTTGGACCGGTTTGTTAGCGTGGGGCGCGAGTGCGGCGGTCGGCCTGCTCGGCCGAAAAATGGAGGGGCGGATCAGGCGGATCGAGGTGTCGCGGACTCGGATTGTCATCGTCGGCGCGGTCGTTCTGTTTGCCATGTCGGTGATTGTGCGGGTTGTCCAGACTGGCGACGGATTGTTTTTTTCGAGTCGGCTCTCGTTCCTTTCATTCCACCCTGTCTGGCTCTTGCTCCCAATCCTGCTCGCTTCGTTGCCCGTTTGGTTGATCCAGAAAATCCGCGGCGGTTGGGCGTTGTCAGGATTTGTAGCGGTTTATCTTCTGGCGACCGTGCTGCTGGTAATCTCCGCCTTGGGACTCTCAACATCAGGCGACGTTGAACTGGCAGTTGCCTTTACATTGATTTACAGTTTTCTGTTTCTGATGATGGCGTTGTTACTGCGCCAACCGCAGGATCGTGCGATCGACCCCGGGGTAGAACAGCAAGGTGACGCTGTACCGCGTCAATGGATCTCTGTATGGGGCATCATCCCCAGCGTCATGTTGCCAGCGCTACTGTTTTTGACCCTTTGGTTGGACCCGGCCATTTTGGTTTTCTGGAACGGGCCGGAACGATGGCAAGTGGCGCGCGCCATTCGTAAATTGGACACGATACCTGGGACCCGCACGCGGTTCGCCACGGTTCCCGAATGGCGAAGCGCTTCCCTGGGTGGAATCATGGTGGATATGGAAGTTGTTTTTTCACCTGATACTCCAGCCGATTATTTTGACACGTTACCCGAATTACAGAACAACCAGCTGTGGTTAACGATCAAAAATATCCAACCCCATATCGATACAACGCGGTGGGGCCGGTCGCAGAAGCCGCCACGTTTTCGTGTCGCCATTTCTGGTGGAACGATCACGGAAAAGCAGTTTCACGATCTGGTCCAGGGTTCCGGCAGATCCTGGTTCGAAAAAGTGGCAGTTGTACCCGGCTCGGAATCTCCCCAGGTCACCCTGGCCGGCCAAATCAGGCTTTCTGATTTTGGGCCTGGCGAGGTCGCCAAAGTGATCGAGTGTTTGTCTGCCGATGCGGTTGATCAACTCTCTATTACCGATTGTAAGTTGAGCCAGCAAGATTGTGCGGCGCTGTTTCAGCTAGGCTGTACGACCCCAGTCGATTTACACTTCTCTCGGCAAAGCAGCGGGGATATCGATCATGACGGGCGATGGGCTTCCTTGGGTTCGGACATCGTCCGTGTTGGCCAACAGTACCCCGATAGCCAGGTAACGGTCACCTGTCACCCGGGTTTTTTCACCGATCAGCAACGATGGGAATTGTTGTTCCATACCAAAATTGGTATTGCGATTGATGGTGTTGCAGGCGCTGACCCTTTTAGTTTAACCCTGGACGAGCATGATCCGGTACGTCGTCAGCGGTTCTGGGATTCGGTGTTTGTGGCGAATCCACTTAGCCGGGTGACGTTGGCCAGCGAACCATCTTCACCAACGTTTGATTTTCCGGCAGATTGCATCAAACATCACTGGGCGTATGGCGCGGGCGAAATCGAACCTGACAAGATCGAGACATTGTTCCTGCCGCAATTCGAACCGTGGCAGATTAACGAGGTGGGGGGTCTGACCTCGTTAAAAAACCTGAGCCTGGACTATTCCTGGTTGCCCGCATTCTCAAAGGCACCCACCCAGTTGTGGCCAGATCAAGTTGACCTCGGACCGATTCAACGATTGGTGAACCTGGAGCGGCTTGTCCTGCCAGCCGGCCTGAAGGTCCCTGACTTTTCTTTCCTGCAGCGACTCAAGAACTTGCAGCACCTGCAATTTGACTGTGGGGTTCAGGGTCAAGTTCCGCTAAGCGCCAAGCAATGTCCCCGGCTCGAATCGGTTCGATTGTTTGGGAAACCGTCGACCAGTCTGCTGCAGGAACTGGCCAAAATTAAGACGCTTGGCAAGGTAACGATGGTTGATTCGCCCAATTATTTCATTGCAGAGGGCGATCGTCAAAAAGCCCGCCGCCTGTTGGCCCCGCGGGTCGAGTTGGAGTTTTTATCCGGGCCGGCGGCTGGCGATGTGCCGCAGGCCTTTCTCGATCATTGTCGCCAGGTCCGTCGTGACATACGTCAAAAGTACCTGGCCGCAGGCGTGAACTGGGTATCACGTTCGAATCAACGCGCCAGGCCCGTTAATTCGGACGTGATTCCCGACGTGTTCCCGGAGTACAAGCGATGGAGTATCGACCACAATGTGGAAAATATCTCGCAGTATGCCAGGCAGCTCAGTTTCTTTGACCTGGATATCGCCGTGATTCAAATAGAAAACAGAGGGATTGTCAGACTGCGGGATGTGGCTGTGAGCCCCCAGGTGATCAGTTCGAATCGAAATGCAGAAAAGAAAAAGAAGTCGCTCTATTTTACTCACGGCAACAACCAGATTCTGAAACGTTGGGACGAAACGCTGGCCGAGGAAAATGGCATTGATCTGGAAGCCAGTTTCACGGTCCTGTTTTATCCAGTGAAAACACGCGTTCTGTTGCGTCAGGTAGAAAATGCCTACTTGCAACAAGTCGGTCGTAACTTGTCGGAAGTACGACAGTCCCGTTTCAAGATCGTACCGTCGGCCGATGGTTTCGAATTCAAATTAGCCAATATGGCTTTTCGCGCGCCGGTATCTGATTGAAAATTCGTTGAGAAATAGCTGCGTATTTTTTGAGTCGAATTTCTGACCATGTCAAACCCAACTAGCTGACTTGCTGCAAACCAGGGGCGGACGGATTATTTTTTCTCGGTCTCAGCCGGCACATCGGCGATACGAGAGCCGATGCGAAAGGGGTTTTGTCGGAACAGGTGCTCGTTGGTCAAAGGGATGGTCGATTCCGACAGGATCTCTTTTTCCTCGGGACTAAGTCGGCTTCCGGCAAATCGGGTTCCATCGTAGATCGTTCCCTTTTGAAAGGGTCCAGCGCCAAACCACCAGGAGTTACGACTGGTACTCTCTGATTTCGCCACTCCCGACTGCCAGATCGGTTGGAGGGATTCTCTTTCATAGGCAAATACCATGACCTTGGCGATGCCCTGGTGTGCGTCAAGTTTGGCAAAAGATAGTTCTGGTAGCGCTGGGAACAACGGGGCGCTGGTCAAGGCGGCCGCAGCGGAAGCAATTTGTCCCGTTTGCTGCTGGGGTATGCCATAGGTGATTTCGTGTCCATCGGTGCCCAATGCGCCAACCCGAGGTTCGACAATGATTTCAGCGTCCTCCCGCTTGTCGTGGATTTTGCAACGGGCTGCCGTCAGTTGTTGTCTCAAGGAACTAATGATGTAGTCCGAGTTTACGAAACCGATACCACGAACGGGCCGTAAATAGGTTGTGTCGAGAAAAACAGATCGGTCCGACAAGTGACTGAAGTCAATTCGATTGATGGCCGAGTCAACCGCATCCGACATTAGCAGCTGTTCTGTCGCCAAACGTTGGGTGGTAGTGCCACAGCCAAACAGCCAGAGCGACGAAAGCAGTAACAGGCAATGTCGCCAACGACGTGTCGATCGCTTTGTGTTGTTGCGTGGTTGGAACGATTCAATACGAATCATCTTGATTGACTACTAAATAAAACAACAGGTTGTAATGAAGCAGACGGATGGTTGTTTCCGAGGCGGCGAATAATAGCGAAATTTCGAAACACGACAAAGCCATTCGTGCAATTTTTTGAAACGCTGGCGATAAGATGGCAAGCCAATTGAACTCTTGGCGAATTGGGTAAACTCGGTTCTGTTTTGATGGGCGATGCTTTGTCATCAGGCAAGATTGTTTTGCTGGAACCTACTTAACTCCCCTGGTTTTTGTCTGTTCACCACACGTCGTAGTCTTTCAAAAAAAAAATGACTAATGCTAGCTGAAAAGAGGTAACCTGTTGAAGTTAAAGCGTTTGAGGCGTTTCAATCAATCTTGACCGACTTCGTAGGACAGATATAATCCGGTCACATTGGTAATTTCGGCAAGCTTGGAAGTGGTGGTCGAGATTTTCAAATGGAAGGACGCAGTAAATTGCAGCGTCTGCGTATTTATCACAGTCTCTCAAATCGTATTTTGATAGATCGATCCAAACAAAGAGGTTTGGACGTGATGGCTCAAATGGAAATGGTAACAACGGCGAGCCCCACGCCTAACCACCTAAGGAGAGGATGGTTTAATGACTTCCAAAAATGTCAAAAATGTCTTTACGACGGGCGAAGCGGCCAAGATTTGTAAGGTCAGCCAACAAACCATTATTCGTTGCTTCGATAATGGATCGCTAAAGGGATTCCGTGTACCCGGTAGTAGGTTTCGCCGCATTCCGCGCGATCAGTTGTATATTTTCATGAAGGAAAACGGCATTCCGACAGATGCGTTGGAGAGCGGCAAGCGAAAAATATTGATTGTCGATGATGATGAGGAACTCGTAGAATTGATGGTTGACGTGTTCGCCCGCGATGGTCGTTTCGACTATAAATCGGCGAATAACGGATTTGACGCAGGCATGATGGTCAAAGAATTCCGTCCGGACGTGGTCGTACTGGACGTCATGCTGCCCGACATTAATGGTAAAGAAGTATGCCAGCGTGTCCGCAGTGATCCTACGATGTCATCTGTGAAAATCATCTGTATTTCCGGAATGGTTGAACAGGATAAGATTGCGGATCTGCGGGCTGCCGGGGCAGATGATTTTATTCACAAGCCCTTTACGGTTGAAAAGCTGATGGAGCGAGCCTGTGAAATGCTGGAAATAGAAGCAATCACGGGTACTTAGGCAATCTGGCCGTGCCCTGTTAGGGCGGGTCAGTTGGTGAAATCAAGCTTGTGCCAAAAGGCTGGCTCTGGGATAAACCCGAACGAATAAAGCGTACCTATCAACGGTACGCTTTTTTTAACTCGTCAGCCACCACTGAATTGGTGGTGATCGCAAACTGTTGAACCGTGTGACCGTTTTCAGACGCAATCAATAATGTACTTGTTGCCTGCAATCCGAATCGAGGAAACAGAGATCAGGCTGCCCTGCCCCGCCCTGCATCTGCTGCAACTTGCCGGCCAGATTTGCGGACCGATGGCAGACGATCATGTTGGTTTATCGAGTTTTGGCAGGGCAACGGCGCGCCGTAGTGAGGTTGATTACCCGCTACTGTTTAACAGCCCGGCTCTGCTGCTGTTTGCGATGGCCCATTGTCGCGATGAATCGGATGGACCCGAGTCATGGGGTGAACTTAGTCATTGGGTGGACCAAAGGTTATTGCCCTTGCTTTCCCATGTCGCCCCTTTGTCGGAAACGGATGATTTCCTCGACTGGGAAAATCAGAAACACAAGATTGCGTTGCAGCACCGCCGATTTCTGTATCAACCAAGCTGCAGCCGGCTGATGAAATTCCTGCGTGAAGTTTCGAGCGGCCAAGGCGTTCATATTGGTAAACGTGCCTGTAAAGAATGGATATTGAATTCGCGAATGGGTAGCCAGGATTTGCCGGAATTACCCGAAACCGAGTCAGAGCGAGTCATTCGAACAGATGACGTGATCGAGGCTTCTTATTACCAGGTTCCTTCTGCATCTGGATTTGCAACGACATGGCCGATGGTCCATGACTACGCCCGTTTGGCGGTAGAGTTTGCAGATCGATTGCGGCTGGAAAAATTGAAATCACTTAAACAACTTGCCTATGGAGCCAGTCACGAAGTCAACAATCCGCTGGCCAATATTGCGACCCGAGCAGAAACGTTAATTCGTAAAGAATCAAATCCGGAAAAACGACGCCTGCTTTCGGTCGTTCATGCCCAATCCATGAGGGCTCACGACATGATTGCCGATATGATGCTGTTCGCAAATCCTCCTCGAATGACCATGGAAACTCGGGACCTCGCCAAGCTGACCGGTCAGTTACTAGGCGAATTGAAGGAGGAATTACAGGAAACAGAAATTGAGGTGCTGATTCGCAGCTATCCAGGCGTCAGAATGGTTCCTGTGGATCCAACCCATTTTTGTGTTGCGATGAAGGCCTTGCTCCGAAATTCGATCGAGGCGATAGGATCTGACGGGCAGATCCGGGTGCGTTTTTTCCGGGAATCCAGTGATTGGCTGGGTGTATCCGTTGTTGACACGGGCCCCGGAGTTAGCCCGGACCAGGCGGACCATCTTTTTGACCCGTTTTACTCGGGTCGTGAGGCGGGCCGGGGGCTTGGATTTGGCTTGGCCAAGGCATGGCGGATTATTAACGAGCACGGGGGGGACATTTTTTGTGATTACTCCAGTCAAAACGGTGGGAAATTTGAAATCCGCCTGCCCGTATCTCAAAAATCTGCGAGTCGAATTGACATCGCCCGTGCAGCGTAAAGAATAAGCTGCTTCACGAACGGGTACGTTCGGCCAAGACGATTGTCAAATGGGGCCAAGATGCAATCGAATTCCGCCACGATCGAGCCGCCTGAATATAATGTCTCGCTGTTGGCGGCATTGTTTCCGATTGCCGTGTTGATCGCTCTCTTGATCATCAATGTTGTTATTTACGGTGATGGAGCGACGGCCGGTCCCAACCAGATCGCCTTGTTGATGGCAGCCGCAGCTGCAGCGGTGGTCGGTCTGACATGTCGGATCTCTTTTAAAACGATGATGAATGGCATCGTGAATAGCCTGGGTTCGGCACTGGGTGCGATGCTGATTCTTTTGTTGATCGGCTCGCTGGCAGGAACCTGGCTGATCAGCGGCGTTGTGCCGGCCATGATCTATTATGGATTGGAAATACTGGACCCCCGCGTGTTCTTGGGAGTCACGGTCATTATTTGCGCCATTGTTTCCATTGCCACCGGCAGTAGTTGGTCAACCATCGCGACAGTTGGGGTTGCCTTGTTGGCTATTGGCAGGGCGTTGGATATCAGCGAAGGCATGATTGGCGGGGCGATCATTTCTGGTGCCTACTTTGGCGACAAGATATCACCCCTGTCCGATACTACCAACTTGGCTGCGGCGATGGCGGGGACTGATCTGTTTACCCATATCAAATACATGTTGTGGACAACCGTTCCCAGCATCGTGATCACACTGATTGTGTTTTTCTGGATAGGTTTTGGTGCGGAAACGCAACCGGTGGATGAAACCAATACGGCGGCCCTATCGACGGCGATCGACGAGAAATTCTATTTGACACCGATTTTGTTTTTCGTTCCCGCCGCGGTCCTGGTCATGGTAATCCTGAAAATAGATGCGGTGGCCGCACTGTTTGTTGGAACGCTGTTGGGAGGAGTTTGCGCGGTTGTATTTCAACCCGCCATTATTACCGAAGTTGCCAATTTGCCAGACGTTTCGGTGACCCAAATGGTGGATGGCAATGAAGTGACCGAAACCCAGCCAGCCAGTTACCTCAAGCGAAGTTACGTCGCCGTTGTCAATGCAATGTCGGTGGAGACAAGTATTGATTCCAAGAATGAGTTTGCCCGCAATCTTTTGAGTGCAGGTGGGATGAACGGAATGTTGAATACGATCTGGTTGATCGTGACGGCGATGTGTTTTGGCGGGGTGATGGAAGCGTGTGGGCTGCTGCAGCGAATCACGATGCCACTGGTTCAACTTGCTCGAACGACCGGTTCGTTGATTGCGACCACCGTCGCCAGTTGCCTGTTTGTCAACGTGACCGCGTCGGACCAGTACCTGGCGATTGTCGTTCCCGGTCGGATGTTCCGCAAAACGTATCGCCAACGCAAATTGGCGCCTCAGGTGTTGAGTCGCACCCTGGAGGATTCAGGTACGGTGACCTCGGTGCTGATACCGTGGAATACGTGTGGCGCAACGCAAGCAGCCATTCTGCATGTTTCAACACTCACCTTTGCACCCTTCTGTTTTTTCAACATTATCAGCCCCATCATGACCATGCTGTTCGGCTTTTTCGGGATCTTCATCGCCAAATTACAGCCCGATGACCCTGGCGAATTGGATCTGACAAGTTCCGACGACTAAGCTCTCAACCCGTGCGAGTGGGAACGGCGAATGGTCTGCTTTGATGCTAGCTGCATCGACGCCATCCCTTATTTCCGTTGGCGGTGTTGGCTGATTCTGCTATTCCATCATTCCCCACCGACGGAAGTCGCTCATTGATCATTTCCTGGCGTTTGTCGCATGGAGTGTCAAGCGACACGAATTTCAGGATCTGCCTTTGGTTGGCAAAGAACCAGGAATTTTTTGAACCCGACTTATTTGAAATGCGTTTTAGTCATGTTGAGTTGTTGTTTAAATAGGGAACCGGACGAAATGCAAAATTGCCTGAAACAAATTCGCCCTCTGCTGATCTTGTCTGTCACCGTCATTTTGGCCATTCCGGTTTCTGGTTTGGCTCAACAGCGACCGACGGCCGCGTCCCAGGAATACAGCTTCTCTTCATCTCCACTGGTGGGGGGTGGGCAGGTTACCAGCCAGTCGATAGCGGGCAATCCAAGCCAGATCATCACCATGGTATCGGGTGTTCCAGCTCCATTACCCCAGGGCCAAGTTTCGGCAACACTGCCAACCTCGGGGAGAAATATTACCTTGCCAAATGGATTGCCGGGCGCGATCCCCACTCCGCAGATCGTTAATTTCCAATCGCCAACGCTCGGCATGGGGCTAAGTCGCCCTCGACAGTTAGCCACCGATTGCGAATGCAAGGCAACCCAACAAACAGCGTACCAACCTGCCGCTGCGGTTAACGCCGCGCCATCGCTCAATGTCGGTGTCGACAATGCCAGATATGCCATTGCTAATGGCGATGCGTCAACGACGATCGGCGCGTTTGAACCGACCAAGTTCCAGAATTTGCCACCGGGGACCTACATGGGGAAAAGCCTGTTTGGAAAACCCAAAGCGTATGTTGATGGGGAACCGGTAAGAAACATTTTTCGGTTCATCTCTCTCTAGTCGCCTCGATCGGACCAGTTGCAATTCAACGTTTACACCCCGCAGGGGTTGCGTCCGGGAGTTAAATTGCATGCGTCACAGAAGGGACACTGCTTGGG
>JABACA010000167.1 GCA_014237975.1 Mariniblastus sp.
CGGCGCAACGCCTTGTCGCGCGAGATCATCGACTCGATACGTCAAGCGTTAGAGGATTTCTATCAGGAAAGCAATGTCAGGGCGATCATATTAACGGGTGTCGGCAACACCTTCTGTTCCGGGACGGATTTACGGGAAGTCCGTGATTCGATGGCGGAAAAAAATGCCATGGAAATCTGGCACCAGGACGCCTTGCGGTTTCAGGAGTTGATCGAATACATGCTTCGCTACCCGAAGCCGATTATCGCTGCCGTCAACGGCTGGGTTCTGGGTAGCGGCGTCGGGCTCATGCTGGCGGCAGATATTGTGATCGGGTCGGAGTCGGCCCAGCTAAGGATGCCCGAAGCAAAACTCGGTTTGAATACGGGATTGACCACCCCATTGATGGCCTTCAGGATTGGCACTGGGCCAACCAGTGATCTGCTGATTTCAGGTAGAACCTTGTCGTCAACAGCGGCCCAGGAGTTGGGGTTGTTTCACGAAATCGTCAGTGATGATTTGGTATGGGCCCGCAGTCAGCAGCTGGCGATCGATTGCGCCCAAGGCGCCCCCCACTCGCACTTGCTTACCAAACAATTGCTGAACGAAACGGTGGGCGAGCCATTGTTCACGCAGCTCAGTATTGGCTCGGCCAACAGTGCCTCGGCCCGCACAACCGATGCCGCGATCGAAGGCGTCAACGCATTCCTGGAAAAACGCAAGCCGGATTGGGTCAATTGAACCCATCGACAGTTCAACCTTCATGGCAAGGAAGTCGCTGCGCCAAAACATAATTGAACTGTGGGACTAGTCTAAAGAACGCAGTAGCTTCAATGTGTAGATCCCGGTCGAATGACCATCACTGAATTGGATATTGTATCCATAATTGCCTACCGGCTTCATCGAAACAATCTCCAATGGCAACGTTTCAGCTGCGCTGAGCACAGGTAATTCCGATGACGTTGTCGACGGTTCCGTTTCTCGCTGTTGTTCATTGCAGGTCGCGCAGGGACAGGCTCGACGCAACTGCAAGAAGCTGAGTTCCTGAGAAAACCCGTCGTTCCATTCGATCAGCAACGTTCGTTGGGCCGTCTTGTCCAACCGCCGGGGAGTGCTGTAGTTCATGATGTTGCCATCGCAGCGTTGCTGACCACGCCCAGTAACCGGTCGATTTCAGCAAAGGTGTTGTAATGAACCAAGCCGATTCGAACCATTCCTTCCGGTTCCAGACCAAGTCGATCGGTAAATTCCAACGCATAGTAGTTTCCGTGCCAGACATAGATACCCTCATCGGCGAGAATCCGGGCCAAGTCGGTCGTATTGATGGCATCGTGCGTGATGGAGACGGTTGGAAATCGGTTATCGAGCTGTGACTCCTGAGTAATCCCAAAAATGTTGATTCCGGGGATTCGTTCCAAACCTTGCAGTAAATAGCTGGCCAACGCCCGCTCGTACTTGGTAATCGCTGTAAACGCGACCTCCAGCGCTGTGCGGCGTGGTGTTTCCCCCTGGTCAGCCAACGCGCGACCGATATTCGCCAGGTAATCGATACACGCCATGCCGCCGACGATCGATTCATGTGATTGGGTGCCGTTCATCCATTTCCATGGAATCCGGTCAGAGGCTGGCCGCACTTTGTAGGCTGGCAAATCTTCCAACAGTCTTCGACGCCCCCACAGGGTGCCTAGATGCGGGCCAAAAAACTTATAGGAGGAACAAGCCAGAAAGTCGCAATCCCAATCAACAACATCTATCAAGCCATGCGGTCCAAAATGAACGGCGTCCAGGTAAACCAGTGCTCCATGCTTGTGGGCCATGCCGCAAATCTGTTTCACCGGATTGATCCCGCCCGTTGCATTCGAAGCGCAACCAACTGCCACCAGTCGCGTCTTTGCTGACAAAGTTGCTGCCAGTTGATCGAGGTCCAACGTGTAATCGGTTGATTTGAAATCGATCCAGCGGACCGTGACATCGTGATCGGCGGCCGCCTGCACCCAGGGCGATATATTGGCGTCGTGATCCAGCGCCGTTACGATAATTTCATCCCCCGCCTTCCAGGTTTTGGCAAGAGATCTTGAAAACGCATAGGTCAACGATGTCATGTTTTGACCGAACACAATCTCATCGGGATCGGTGGCGCCTACCAGATCTGCAAATGCCTGATGCGCCTGATGTAACCATTGATCGCTTTCCAGGCTGGTTCCAAAGACACCACCCTGGTTCGAGTTGCATTCCGTAAGATAGCGGGTCATCGCCTGGATCACGCAAAGAGGTACCTGAGTGCCTGCAGGCCCGTCAAAAAACACGGCCGCCTGCCCTTTTTCCTGTCGCTGCAAGGCGGGAAATTGTTGACGACAGTCTGCCAGCATGGATGTTTCGAAATCGTTCAATGGAACCCCCTACCGCTTGTCAACAAAACGTTTTCCTTTGGCTTCAAACCGCGGCAGTGATCCGATGTCAACCAATTCCACGTTGACTCGCAACCCCAAACGCACCTGCAATTCATCCACGACCCGCCCGGGCTGGCCGAGACGATCTTCGATTTCAATGATCAGTTCGTCCATCGCTCCCTGTTTCAACGCGGTCATCCGATATTCGATGATTTCGGGAAAACTGCGAAGAATCTGTTCGATCGAGGAAGGGAAAATATTCACACCCCGAATGATCATCATGTCGTCCGTCCGCCCCAAGACGCCTCCCTGCAGCAAGACAAACTGGCATTGCTGATCGTCATTCCAGGTCGGTCGAACCAAGTCCCCGGTCCGGTATCGAATCACGGGACTGCCCGAGCGACCCAACGTCGTTAATACCAATTCCGATAACTCTCCCTCACCCGACGGCACTCCTGCCTCGACAGACAGAAATTCGGCAATGAATTCTGCTTCGTTGACATAGATCCCGCGACCTTGTGGGTCGCAGTAGCCCCAAGGACCGACTTCGGTTGCTCCACTGTGGTCAATCACTCGGGCATTCCAGAGGGTCTCAATACGGTCTCGAACCGAGGGAATCGAGCCTCCAGGCTCGCCGGCAACCAGGATTCGATCGATTGGCAGATCGGCTGCCTGGATCTGATTCTCTGCCGCGACTTCGGCCATGTGCAACGCATAACTGGGTGTACATAAGATGGCTGTCGCTTGTGTGGCCCGAATCAACTCGATCCGGGCCAACGTCGTGAAGCCTCCGGTTGGACAAACCAACGCACCGCGTGCGGCGGCCGCGTCAAAGGCGCTCCAAAAACCGATGAAGGGTCCAAAACTGAATGCCATCACCAAACGATCTTCGGGGCCAATCTCGGCCGCATCAAAAACATATTGCCAAGTGTCGATCCACCAAGCCCAATCCCGGGCAGTATCCAGTACAACCAGCGGCTTACCACGGGTACCAGAGGTGCGGTGAAATCGGCAATACTGCTCGATCGGATACGTCAGATTATTGGCAAAGCCCGTCCCATCGCGATCTTCCAGCAATTGGTCCTTGAATGTAAACGGGAATTCTGCAAATTGTTCGAGCGATTTCAGCGGCAAATCGCAGGACGCCAACTGCTGACCATAGAAACGGTTGTGTGGTAATATTTCAGAAAGTAACTGATTGATGCGACCCAATTGATGAGCGGCCAACTGCTCTTGGGAAAACCGCTCAATTTCACGTCGTTGTTGGTACGTGGTCGATAAGGTCAGATTTGCACTCATGGAAGCATCATACGCCTCCAGTTGATCGCCGTAAATTGGATGAACCTATGCCGTTCGCCGCGCAAAACATTCGAACTGCACGATTGCACCTGCAGAAATCGGATCCCGTATTAAAAGGGATCATAAAACGGGTAGGGCCTTTTCAATGCAAAGTCAATCGAGACCGGTTCCAATCGCTCGTTCATTCAATCCTAAGCCAGCAGATATCAGGGGCAGCGGCAAAGACGATCAAGTCTCGGCTCAACCAAGCGATCGAACCGGCCAAGCTCACTCCTGATTCCCTGTTGCAATTTACCACGGATGATCTCAGACAAATTGGTATCTCGCGTCAAAAAGCAGGCTATCTGTTTGACCTCGCCGAAAAAGTCGATTCTGAGCAGGTGAAATTGAGCAGCCTCGCCCGAAAAGACGACCAAACAGTCATTGATGAACTGACCCAAGTCAAAGGAATCGGAGTTTGGACTGCCCAGATGTTCCTGATGTTTTCCTTGGCCAGACTGGACGTCTTTCCGGTGGACGACCTGGGAATACGAAATGCGATTCAAAAAGCCTATCGCATCGACCATGATCTAAATCGTCAAGAACTCCTTGAAATGAGCCAATCTTGGCGGCCCTACGCGACCGTCGCCAGTTGGTATCTGTGGCGCAGCCTCGATTTGCAGGACTGATCGGTGCAAAACTGCGACCGATATGATCCAGAGGCCAGTATCTCACTAAATCCCCGGCCTGGGTGGTATTTGCTCGATATTACCCCGAAAAAAGACTGGTAACCGGCAAGACAAAGCAAATCCCTCAAACAGCAATATGGTAAGATCGCCCTCGGTTCTGGAGGCCCCGGCCAACAACCGGCTTGATCGATCAGCCACCCATGAAAATGGAGTTCGGTGGGGCGGAGCGGAAAACGGGGCGATTCGAAGCCCTAATCTCGATTATTACTGATTTGTTCAATCTTTGGCCCTTGTGGTAATTCCCTTGAAAAACATATACTTACGAGCTTTACCAGTTTTGATTTCGAGCACCGATAGGCCCGCCGATGAAGGTCCGCGCCAGCGTCAAACGAGTTTGTGAAAATTGTAAAGTTGTCCGTCGAAAGGGACGTGTTTACGTGATTTGCACCAATCCGCGCCACAAGCAGCGGCAGGGATGAGCAGGGCTCATCGGCAAGTGACCGAAGCACCGACCCCAGGGAATTCCATAATAACTCGTATTCACCCCATTTTTTTGGGCAAAATCTACTTGGAGAAAACAGATGCCACGTTTGTTGGGTGTTGACATCCCGAACGATAAAAAAGCGGTCATCTCGCTGACCTATTTGTTCGGCGTAGGTGACCAGACCGCACGCGACCTATGCCGCAAGGCTGCCGTGGATGAGGATAAAAAAGCACGGGACCTGACTGACCAGGAAATCAGTCGTTTGTCGATGATCCTTGAACGCGACTATACGGTTGAAGGACCGTTGCGACGTCATGTGCAACAGAATATCAACCGGTTGCGCGATATCAAGTGTTACCGAGGTCTTCGTCACCGCGTTGGATTACCGGTTCGGGGCCAAAGAACAAAAACAAACGCCAGGACCCGGAAAGGACCGAAAAAGACGGTCGCGGGCAAGAAAGGCGTTAAGGACCTTCGTTAGTAATGATGGTCACAGAATAAGATTAATAAGATTACGTCTGGAGTATCCAAATTGGGTAAGGCAAAGAAAAAACGTGTTCGTCGCAACGTCACTCATGGCGTAGCGCATGTCAATGCGACATTTAACAACACAACCGTTACGATCACCGATACTAAAGGCGAAACACTTTGCTGGGCAAGTGCCGGTACCTGTAACTTTAAAGGCAGTCGTAAAAGCACACCGTTTGCCGGTCAAATGGCTGCACAACAGGCCGCAGAAAAAGCAATCAAGTTTGGCATGAAAGAAGTTGACGTTCGCGTCAAAGGTCCGGGTAGCGGTCGCGAAAGTGCAATTACGGCATTGCAATCGGCTGGCTTGAACATCAAGTCAATCGAAGACTGCACGCCCATCCCACACAACGGATGTCGGCCTCGAAAAAAGCGTCGTGTCTAACTGGTTACCAATTCAGATTACCGCGCATCCATGCGTGATCACCGTGAGATTGCGGTAATTTTCAATTTAATGGAGATATTCAATGCATATTCGATGGCGCGGTTTGGAACTTCCGAGTGTTGTTGATTGCGATCGAGAATCACTCAGTGCAACCTACGGAAAATTTTCTGCTGAACCTTTCGAACGTGGTTTCGGTACAACGATTGGAAATAGTATACGTCGAGTACTATTGTCCAGTCTCGAGGGCAGCGCAATTACCCAATTGAAGATTCGTGGGGCCAACCACGAGTTTTCTTCGATCCAGGGCGTGCTGGAAGATGTCACGGACATCGTATTGAATGTCAAATCACTGGTCGTCAAGAATCATTCGGATGATCAGATGAAAGTCATTACCGTTGAAAAGAATACCGCGGGCCCGATAACGGGCGCCGACATTCAAACCAGTGGTGACGTAGAGATCATCAATAAAGACCATGTCTTGTGCACATTGACCGACGACACTTCTTTCATGATGGAGATGGTTGTAGAAAATGGACGAGGCTACGTTCCTGCAACCGAACAGAACAGTCGGGAACAGGAAGTTGGAATTATCCCCGTCGATGCAGTTTACTCGCCCGTCACCCGAGTCCGTTTCGGTGTCGAGGAAACGCGTGTTGGACAAAAAACCAACTATGACAAGCTGACCTTGGAAATTTGGACTAATGGTTCACTGGCCCCCAATATGGCGTTGGTTGAATCCGCCAAAATACTTCGGAAACATCTCAATCCATTCGTTCAGTACTCGGAACTTGGCCCGCAGGTCTTTTCACAGCCTCGGACGGCAGGTGGACTCGATGCGGCACTCGAAGCCAAGTTGAATATTTCGATTCCCGAGTTGAGGCTGAGCGTCCGTGCCAATAATTGCATGGAAGCCGGCAACATCCAAGCGGTGCGGGACCTGGTGCAACACACAGAAGATCAGCTAATGGAAATTCGCAACTTCGGTGAAACCACATTGGTCGAGGTGCGGCAGGTGCTTGAAGAAATTGGATTGCACTTGGGAATGAAGGTGCCACCGGCGCCAATGATTAGTTAATTCGGACAACATCAAGAACATCATGCGGCCGCCTTGGGCCGCTAAAAGTTGGTGAAACTATGAGACACAGACGACGTGGCCGAGTTTTAGGCCGTTCCTCCAGTCATCGCAAAGCGATGTTGAGCAACCTGGCTGCCAGCCTGTTCCTGACTGAACGGGATCCTGACTATTACGAGGGGCTATTGCAGTCTGATGGGAAAACTCCCGTCCAACCGCCCAAATTCCGCGGACGGGTTGTGACAACATTGCATAAAGCCAAAGAGGTCCGGCCGCTGGTCGAAAAGTGCATCACTATTGCCAAGAAAGCATTGCCTCACCAAGATGCGGCGGCCGCTTTTGAAACCAACGAAGAGCGTAATTCTGACGGTTGGCGAAAATGGCGGAAAAGCGAAGAATGGCAAAATTGGAATGCGGCACTGGCCCCAGCTGTCAACGCTCGCCGTCGAGTGTTTGCCATACTACGCGACAAAGAAGCAGTCGAAATCCTGTTCGAGGACATTGCGCCCAGATTTGTGGAACGGCCAGGCGGCTATACCCGAATCATGCGATTGGCAACACCGCGACTTGGAGACGCAGGACAACGAGCCATCCTTGAGCTTGTTGGGCAACATGACCGCGTCAAACAGGTCAGCCAGAAACCGTCATTCGAAACGGAAGAGGATGACACCTCAGCCCAGCCCGTCAGTTCCGCCGTTTCAGATGCTCCCGAAACAGAAGGTGAAATGACGGCTGACGAGGAAGAGTAACCCGATCGACAAATCAAATCATGAATCATAGGCCCGTGTCATCACGGGCTTTTTTTTCAGAGCAATATTCGTTTCCTGCCAAACCGAACGACCACCTTAAATCCAGGTTGTTCGGCAACGCCATCTTGGCAACAGGATGAAACAGAAGTCATTCATCCGAATCGTCTTGTTCTGCGATCCGTTTTTGAACCTGTACCGTCAAATCAGCTATTTCTGATTCGAGTGCCCCAACAATCCAGTGGGTTCCTGCTGAATCCGGCAAATGTGAAAATGCACTGGCCGCGCGATTCACAAATCTCTCGGCCTGGCCCAACTTACCCTGACTCATTTTGAGTTCTGCCATCGAGACGAAAAACCTGATGAGCCAGACCCGGTAGCCTAACGCAGACGGATGAACCTGGACCAGATTTCTCTGTTCAAAAATGGCCCGTTGCATTAGCTGTTCTGCAAGTTCCAGCAGTTCAGATCGATCCTCGGAGGTCGTCGATTCCGATTTCAATTTCAGAATTTCCGCCAATTTGAAATTTGAGTGGATCAATGCAATCCTGTATTCCACAACGTCCGGCCGCTGTTTGACCAGGTAGTTCGCCTCGTCCAGCGCTACCTCGAGATGGTCCTTGAGATAATCAACCTGTTTTACCGGTACACTGTCACCGAAAACCTTAACCTCGGCTAATGTTTCCAATAAATCAAAACGAAACAGATCCTGTTCCGGATAGTCTTCTACCAACTCACGCAACAGATTGATCGATTTTTCCTCCAAAACCCAATCCTGATCGGTGCGACGAGAATGATTGTCCTCGGCCCTTTCACGGTAACAAAGTGCCAAAAGATGTTTGAAACTGGCCGCCAAGGGACCGTCAGGTTTCTGGGGTTCGGTTTCGGTAACCAGCTCAATCGCCAAGTTCAGATAATTTTGTTTGTGACCGCTAACACGGGGTACTTGCTCCTTCTCACGGTCCCACAAAGGAGATGATTCTTCCGGCGGCAAACTCTCTGGTCCCATCCCGGGCCGAATACGCCGGGCAAGATAGTAATAGGATCTGGCTTCTTCCAAGCGAAAAGCGTCACCGCCTTCAGAAGCAGCTTCCAGAATTTCAATCGCCTCTTGAATCGACTCTTTGGCGCGTTGCTCTTCCCCCAGCAAGGAATATACAGCGCCCAGTTGATTCAATATCCGAGCCTCGAAAATACGATTACTTTCAAGCTGTTCCCGGGACAAATTTCGGATCTTGATCAAAGCCGATTCAAACGCTGTACTGGCCATTTCATAACTACCCAATCGTTCATTAATTTCGCCCACCTTACTCTGAGCCAATGCCGACTTGAGACGTATTTCAGGATTTGCATTCTCGTGGACAGACAGATGTCGGTAGAATCGCAACATCTCTTCCAGTAAAGCGACTGCTTCGTAGGACAAAATGGGTTGGCGGGCACTGATTTCAAAGCTGTTTGAATCGGCAAACGGTGAATCCGGTGCAAAACGCATAAAGATACGATCCATGGCTGATGAGGCAAGATTGGATACAGATTCAGCGCGTTGCCGTTGCGTTAACTCGGAATCGTAGGCCTGCGCAACCTTGAAATAACCGATTGAGGTAACCGCCGTCACCGTAATCAATAACAGGATGGCAAGCACGGACATCGAGGCCAAAGATGGATTGCACCTGGCCCATCTCCAGCCGCGCTCAATGAACGAGAACCGACGGGATTCAATCGGGCGACCTTGAATAAAATTGTCCAGGTCTCGGGCAAAGTCATCGGCCGTTTGAAATCGGTTGTCTGGATTGACATTCGTTGCCCGAGACAGGATCACTTTTAAATCTTTGGGGACTGATTCACCAAGATGCTGCAAACCACTAATCGAACCGTCCTGAATCTTGTCCAGTAAAACATCCTGTGAACTTGCATCATAGGCAGGACGCCCGGTCAGCAATTCGATTAGCGTAATGCCGAGGGCAAAAATATCACTTCGCTCGTCATACACACCGGAAAATCGTTCGGGAGGCAAATAACGGAGCGTACCGGAAACCTGCACACTCCCGCCCTGGGATTCCGGCTCGTTAAACGCCAAACCAAAATCTGCCACCCAGATGTTTCCATGATCGTCCTGCAGCAAGTTGCCTGGCTTAATATCTCGATGCAGTGTTCCCTGTTGATGCGCGTAACTCAGTGCTAAGGAGACTTGTCGCCCAATTTCGGCAACTCGCAGGGGGGACAGGTGTTCGGGAAGGTCGGGTTCACCTGACCGAGCCACAAAAATGTCCAAC
>JABACA010000168.1 GCA_014237975.1 Mariniblastus sp.
GGACCGTTCAAAAGCCATTGATCCGATCCCGAGAATTCCTGGTCCTTGGTAGGGTCAAAACGCACGACCGCGCGCCACAGGCAAGATCACAAATCGGTTGTCGTCGCCACCGACTTGGGCGCCGAATAATAACCGCTGGGAACATATAGATCGAGAAAACCGTCGTTATCGAAATCGGCCCACTGGCCTCCGAACGACCAACCGACCTTGGAGACGTGGATGTCATCGGACTCCAGCCCGGCCACTTGGCGAAACCCGTTTCCATCATTCTCGTATAGAAAATTTCCCCGGGCAGAAACGGCAATCCGTGGGTCCACCGTTTCCAGTTGACCTACGATCCGCATGCCTGCCTTGGAAAACATGTTGGACACATACAGATCCAGGTTGCCATCGTGGTTGTAATCCCCCCAACTGGCCCCCATTCCAAACCCGATCGAACCATCGGTAATGATCGAATCGGTGATGTCCGTAAAAACCGGTTTCATCGATCCCCGCCCGGTATCATTCCGCAAAAATGCATCGGGAGAAAAATCATTAGTCAGGTACAGATCGAGGTCCTGGTCATTATCAAAATCTGCCCAAACACTCTGGTAGGTATTCCGCCATTGCTTTAAATCGTTACTGATCTCGACTCGCTTGAATGCCCCACCCGTATTCATTAAAACCAGGTTGGGTGGCCCGACCCGATCCAGGTAATGGGATTGATCGCCAAATCGACCCAGCATCTCTGCCCGATCCAGATCGCGTACGGTCGCATCGATCCAGCGATCCGGGGCACCTGCACCATAGCCATAGGTACACAAATACAAGTCTAACAACCCATCGCGGTTGATATCAGCAACCGAAGCAGAAACCACGCACAGGGTATCGCTCATCAATTCATTCATTTTCGTGTCGGGGACAAAAACACCCGACTCGTTCAAGAAAAACTGGCTGGGCTCACGGTTTCTCCCGATGAACACATCCTTATCACCGTCATTGTCATAATCAAAAAACAAGGCGCAGTTCGAGAAACCCTCTATCTCCAAGCCACTCTCCTGAGTGATGTCCTTGAACGTACCATCACCCTGGTTGCGCAACAGGATCGTCTTTTCCCATCGATCCACCAAAAACAGATCCTCCAAACCGTCCCCATCGATATCGACGACGGTGGCCGAAGGATACTGATTGGCAGATTCCCAATCAGCAAAATAAGGATCCTCTTGACGAGGCGACTCCATCGATCCCGATTCCAGACGGCTGGTAATCAAGTCTTCGTGCTTCGATTGGGTCACACGGTCATAAGTCGCGGGATCGGGAATCGCCGTTTGCGTTATGTTTTCAAACAACAACTGTTTGGCTTCGACGACTTCGAATGACTTTTGTTTCCAGGATGCAATCTCCCAGCTGCCATCGACGTTGGCCCAGCGGATCTGTTGCTTGCCGGAAATCCCAAAATGGGGCCCCTCGGTGTCGCTTGTTTTTCGTTGTGCATGGCCATCACAGGCGGTTTGCATGACGAATTCGGTATTGGATTCACCAAAGGATCCACCCACAATTCCAAATTTTAAACCACGGATGGTATAGGCCTCCAGCAACGGTTTCCAAATCTGCTCCGCGGTCGCCGAGCTGGCTTGACTCGCAATCGGCCACTCAATTTTGGAAAACAGATCAGTACTTTTGGCATCAGCACCGGGCAGGGCAAACGGTTCCAACCCCTCGTATTGGAAATCGCTGGCCACAAAATCAATTTTTTCCATTTCCTGGGACATCAACAGGTTGGCAAGATGGGCCAACAACGGCGCCAGTGACTGGTTCACTTCTTCCGAATCGACAATCGAGCGGATCCGTTTTGCGGATTCGGTTACCGGGTCGGGACGCCCCTGTGAATCAACCGTCCGTTGAATGGTTGTACCCTCAGGCTCGACCGGCCCAGACGGAACCAGCAGCCGGTAAATACCGACGATTGAAACAACTGCCACGATCAAAACAATGGCAACAACAATTAGCTTGGAAGACATGGCACCTTTTCATTTCGTATTAAGGATGCGTGATTATACGAAACGCCCAATCAAGCGACAAGAAACCAGCAAACCTCTTGCAACCTTGGCGCCCACGGGTTCCTGCCCGTTTCCTGTTTTTATAGGACTTTTTGTTTTCCAGTTGGGTCGAAGTGACTGGCAATTGGACTACCCTGCCCTCCTGCAGTGGATGACATCTGTCTCCCTGCCGGCCTGCTCCTTTGATTTCACTGCCGAAAAGTCCTCGGTTTTCGCCACGTCATTCCGGTCCTGGCCCTCGCATCGAAAGGCTCAATGTTTGAGGGATTTCGCGAATCATGCTGTGGTGCATTGCTTGTGATGTTATCGCACCACGATGGCCGTTTCTACTTCGACCGCGCAATCAGCACTTTCGCTCGTTTGGCAATGTCCTCGTTCTTTGTTACAGCGACGACTTTCGTCATCGCATTGGCGACCGATTTCGGATCGTTATCGACGATCTTTTCCCCGATCGTCACGGCCGCCTTGCTGGCGTCTTCACTGAGTGACGAATTCTCCAGGTGGGGCGTGATCATTTTCAGGCCTTGTGACGAAGGGAACCGTGTAAGTGTATCGAGGACCAGTTTGCGTTCTTCATCTCGACTCGCCGCGGCAAAAGCCTTTTTGCTCATTTGCAAACGCTGCCCAGATCTCAAGCCGAACTGTCGAATAACGCGGATGTAGCCGCGCAGACAACGGACGCGGTAGGCTGGATTTCCGGATTTAGCCAGTTCCAAAAGCACGGGCGCGGCGTCGGGAGTGAGCCATTTTCCGAGAGCTTGGGTGGCTGCATTGGCTGCTGATTTGTCGTCACCCTCGGCGGCGACCTGCGCGCCGGCCAGTGCCTGTTTGCCACCCACGTAAATCAGCAGATCCATCAATTCGGTTTGGGCATCAGCCGAAGCGTCCGTCATTCGATCCAGCAGAACTTGGGAGGCCGCATCGCGGTCGCCCATCCGCTGACACGCTTTACGAAGGGCTTCCTTCATCGGTTTAGCCGAGGGTGCCGAACCGATCGCCAACATTTGGTCGACCAGCTGCGGAAAGTCTTCGAGGCCGACCGTCATGCCGAGGCCGTCGATGGCCGAGTTCCGCAATTCCGGATCGTCCGACGACACGAGCTTCAACAACATTGGGATCGCCTGTTTGATCCCGCGCCGACCAGCCACATCGACCAGCACCAGACGCTCCTGTCCGTCGCTGTTTTTTAACCGGTTTGCCAATTGGTCATCGACATCATGCCCGCCAAGCTGTGCCAAGCTGTCGCGGGCGATGGTTGCCAGGGCCTGGTCGTCGGAAACGGCCGCCTTCAGCAAGACCGCTACCACCGATCCGTCGCCCAACGTGCCGAGGACCCGGACGGCGGCAATTTTTATGTTGTCATCGTCGGAGCCCGCCGCTTCGATCACCGTTGGCAGCGCCGAAGCGTCACCACGATCGCCGAGCACATGCATCAGCAGAACCTGGCGTTCCGGTGGCAAGCCATCCAGTTGTTTCAGCAGTTGCCCCGTTGTTTTCTCGTCCGACAAATGGTGCGCCAGTTCCAGTCCAATACGAAACAGATCCAGATCATTGTCCATCAGGTAGGAATTCATCAGTTCGTTAACGTTCTGCGAACCTGCCCGGATCTCGCCCATTCGCGACGCCACGTTGATATGCTTCGGCAAATCAGCCTGGCGCAAGGCAGCCAGCAACGTCAAGGCTTCCGGGTGCTTTCCCTCGACCAGTAACCGATCAGCGGCGGTCAGGCAGGCATCGGCTGCCGTCACACGCATCGACGGCTTATCGGTTAACACCGCCTGAACCGTGCGGATCGATTCGGGAGTCGCAAGTGCGCCCAAGGCGGAAACGGCGGCTGCCGCAACCTGGTTGTCATCGCTCGCCGCCAGTCGGGTCAAAGCGTCGACCGACTGGATGTCTTTACGAGTGGCCACGGAATTGATCACACCGACCAGTTGCGGGCCCTTTAATTTACCCAGCGCATCCCGAAATGCCCGGTCGACTTCCGGACTGGGATTCGCTTCCAGAGCAAAACGTGCGTAGTGGGACAGCGCCGGTTCGGCTAACAACTTGGCCACGCCGGGTACCGACTTGGACGTGCCAATAATGGCCAGTCGCTGACAAGCTTTGGCTTTATCGAACAACTCGGCATCGGAATCCAGAACAGCAAGCAACTGCGTTTCGTCTCCCTCGGCCGGAAGCGGTTGCTGCGCTGTTGTCGCAGCTGGTAAGACCAGAGAAATCACGAGCACCGCGATGGAACCAACAGAGCGAAGAATGATCATTAGGGTTTTTCTCCCAGGAAAATGGACCTGGCATCGATGGTTGCAGGTTTGAATTTTAGAGATGTTTCGATGAAAATTTTCGTTTAAACGTGCCACGGTTCACGCATAGCCCTTGAACGCATCCGGTTGGCTTCTTCGTCACCTGCGAATTCTTCCTTGACCGGGTCGAATGTCAGTTTGCGTCCCAGTTGCCAAGCGATGTAGGCAGCGTGGCATACGACGTGCGACTGAGCTACGACTGCAGCGTTGGCGTTGGTCAATGCGCGGGTCTTGACGCAGTCCAGGAAGTTGCGAATGTGGGTCGTCGGATCCGTTCCCGCCCGATGGAAGACCGACTGTTGAGTGCGGAGGGATTCCGGCTCGAGAATGAAGTTCCCGGAATCTCCCGTCTCGATCCAGCCTTCGTCGCCTTCATAGCGCACGCTGCACGTCCCCATCCCCATCCAGCCTTCGCTCCGCATGACCAGTTTCAGGCCGTCGGCGTAAGTGCACTCCACTCCATCGGCATTGGGAACGTATTCGACAGGGGCCGTATCGTCGCGGCCAGCTGCCCACTGACAGAGGTCAACCGTGTGTGAACCCCATTCGAGAATTCCACCGCCATGAAAATCAAAATGTCCCCGCCAACGACCTCGTACGTAGGCCGAGTTATAGGGCCGCCACGGACAGGCACCGAGCCAACGATCCCAGTCGCAAACGTCCTTGGCCGGTTCCGGTTCCGCCGGTAGCCAATGATGGCTCGTACCGGGCGGTCGCGTGTTGGCATGAATGGTATGCAGCTTGCCGAGTCGACCGTCGCGGACCAGGTTCTTGGCAAATTCAAAGTTCCCAATCGTGCGTCGTTGAGTCCCCGCTTGATAAACGCGGCCGTATTTACGATAGGCATCGGCCAGTGCACGACTCTCGGCGATGGTCAGCGAACACGGTTTCTCGCAGTACACATCCTTTCCCGCTTTGGCCGCCAGGATCGATGCCATCGTGTGCCAGCGATCACCGGTCGCGATCAGCAACGAATCGATATCATCCCGGGCAAGGATGTCATACATATCCTGGTACAAAACACAATCTTTGTTTTCGTACGTACCATCGACCAGCGTCTTGACGGCCTCGCGTCGTGATTTTTGCAGATCGGCAACTGCCACAAACTGCACGTCCGGGTTTTTGAGGAAACATTTCAGGTCGGTCGTTCCGCGCGGTCCAATTCCCAGGCCGCCCAAAACAATTCGTTCGCTGGGTGCGACGGCACCATCACGTCCCAAAGCGGATGAGGGGATAATGGTGGGCACCGCCATGGCGACACCGGCGGCTGCCGTCGTCTTCAGGAAGTCACGTCGGTCTCTGGCTTTCATCGCAGCTCCTCAATTAGCGTCTAAGAATGAACGTCGGCTTTGACCCACAAAATCAAACCAAAACCCCCTCATGGGTGGTTGCTTGTTATCGGTTTGGGAGGATCGTTTCATTCTAGAAGCGGTAATCCGTTTTGCTAGTAGGAGATTGTTATTTGTGGCTTTTGTCCTGCTCGATTTCAGCGAGTTCGTTCATCGAGAGAGTCGCCTGCCTTACCCCACCTGGTTGATATATTTTTTCTTGCTGTCGATCCTGCCGCACTTCCTGGAAATTAAATTGAAAAAAGATCAACAGAATCGCCGGGGTCTTGCGGTCTGAGCGGAGGAAACCAAAATGGATTTTGCAGTCCACCGTTTTTCGGTGAGCCACCACCACCCTGTTTCGAAAGATTGCCGTGAGAATTACGACTCAATGGTTCTACGCTGCCATCATCCTGGTATTCGCCGGATCGCAACTCAGCGCTGCCGACCGTCCCAACATCATCCTGATTTTCATTGACGATATGGGATGGCAGGATGTTGGTTGTTACGGCAATGATTTCATTGATACGCCGCACATCGACCAACTGGCGGCCGAAGGAATGCGGTTCACCGATTTCTACGCTGCTGGAGCCGTCTGCTCGCCAACACGTTGCGCCTTGCAGTCCGGCCAAAATCAGGCTCGCATTGGCATCACGGCACATATCCCCGGGCATTGGCGACCCTTTGAACGTGTGATTACTCCCCGGCCCACCATGGCGCTGCCGCTCGATACGATCACGGTGGCCGAAGCGCTGAAGACGTCCGGCTATACCACGGGGTATGTTGGGAAATGGCATCTCGGCAATGGTCCGCAATTTCAGCCCGATCGGCAGGGTTACGATTTTTCGGCCGTCATCGCCGGGCCGCACCTGCCTGGCAAGTACCGGGTACAGAGTCCAGGCGTTCCCAAGCCGAAGCCCGGGCAATACCGGACGGACTACGAAGCGGAGCTCTGCATCGACTTTGTCAAGAAGAATAAAGACAAACCGTTCTTCTTGATGCTTTCCCCCTTTGCCGTTCATATCCCTTTGGGAGCGATGTCGGCCAAGGTCGACAAGTACACCGAGAAAGCAGAAAGAACAAAACGCGAGTTGCCGCACCCAGTCTACGCAGCGATGGTTGAACACTGCGACGACATGGTCGGACGCATCGTCAGTGCGGTTGCAGAAGCCGGCATCACGGATAACACGATGATCGTCTTCACCTCTGATAACGGAGGCTTGTATCGACGATACGATTATCGCGCAGCGGCTGATGACAATGTTTCCAGCCAGGCGCCACTCAAGGGAGAAAAAGGCTCACTGCACGAAGGTGGCGTTCGCGTTCCGCTGATCGTAAAGTACCCCCCGATGGTGAAACCGGGCACGGTCTGTTCGGAACCAACGATCAGCTACGACTTCTACCCGACGTTTGTCGATCTTGCTCATGGAAAACTGCCGACCGGGCAGACGATTGATGGGCGGAGCCTGATACCACTGCTTAACGACGCCAACGCCAGGCTGGCCAGGAACACGTTGCATTGGCATTATCCACACTACCACCATGATCGCCCGGCCAGCAGTATTCGCGAGCGTGACTGGAAGTTGATCGAATATCTTGACGGAACGGGCGACGTCGAATTCTACAACCTGTCCGAAGACATTGGCGAGACGAATAATCTGGTAAAAAAGAACCCGGGTCGCGCTGCTGATCTGAAGAAGAAGCTAAACCAATGGCGGCAGCAGGTGATTGCCCGGATGCCCTATCCCAATCCAAACTACGATGAACAACGGGCCGACCAATGGTGGAGCATGCGAACCGGCCAGCCTGTCGACAGTAAGGCTCGCAAGCGATTTCCACCAACCGAAAAAGGACAGTGATCCATCCCAACCGCCATTGAGGCGAGGCAAAGTGAAGGACCAAGGGACAGAGTAACGCAGCGAAACCAAGAACCGGGCTTGGCCCCACGCAGAGAGATCCGAGGACAGGAAACCACGATGAATGTTGCTCGATTAACAACACGGACGGCCATCCTGCTGATAGCGTCAACGGCCGTTTTTGCCTCTGCCAGGGAACAACCCAACATCATTATCCTGTTTGCGGATGACCTCGGTTACGGGGAACTCAGCTGCCAGGGAAATCCTGAAATCCCCACGCCCCATATCGACTCGATCGCCAATAATGGTGTCCGTTTCACCGACGGCTATGTGGCAGGTCCCAACTGCAGTCCCTCCCGGGCCGGCTTGCTGACCGGGCGAATCCCGACACGTTTCGGGTATGAATTCAACCCGACCGGGGCGATCAACGAGCGACCCGGCATCGGGCTGCCAACGGCGGAAGTCACGATTGCCGAAACGTTGCAGAATGCCGGATACACGACCGGGCTGATCGGCAAATGGCACCAGGGTGGCACGGCCGACTTTCACCCCTTGCGGCATGGCTTTGATGAGTTTTTCGGATTCATGCATGAGGGCCACTACTTCGTGCCGCCTCCCTACAACGGCGTGACGACAATGTTGCGTCGCAAGACGCTGCCCGCTGGATTCAAGGGTCGCTGGGTCGGCAACAAGGGACTCATCTATACCGATCACATGGGGGGCAACGAGCCGGATTACGATGCCGACAATCCGATCACTCGGGGCGGTCAGCCTCTGATCGAAACCGAATACCTGACCGATGCGTTCACCCGCGAAGCGGTCGACTTCATCGACCGTCACGACGACAAACCGTTCTTTCTGTACCTCGCCTACAACGCCGTTCACAGCCCGCTGCAGGGAGCGGATGCCTACATGGAAAAGTTCTCGCACATCGAAGACATCCAGCGGCGGATCTTTGCGGCCATGTTGGCCAACCTCGATGACAGTGTCGGAGCCGTTATGAAACAATTGCGGGAATCCGGACTGGAAGAGAACACGATCGTCTTTTTCCTGAGCGACAATGGCGGTCCGACGCGCGAGCTCACATCCTCCAACGCTCCGCTGCGCGGACAAAAAGGTACGATGTACGAAGGCGGCCTGCGAGTCCCCTTCATGGTGCAATGGAAGGGAACCATTCCACCCGGGCAGGTGTATAAAAAACCTGTCAGTTCATTCGACATTTTTGCTACTGCTGCAGCCAACGGTAAAGGTGTCACCGCACCTCCGCAAATCGAGGGGGTCGATCTGCTGCCATTCCTCACGGGAAAAAATACCGGCACTCCGCACGAGACCCTCTACTGGCGGCAGGGCGGCAAGGCGGGCCTGCGTCACGGCAACTGGAAACTGGTTCGCATGGGAGGGCGGAAGGCGCCCGGCAAAGCGCGGTGGGAACTCTACGATCTCTCACGGGATCTCTCCGAAAAGAACGATTTGGCCCAGTCACACCCCGAGCGGCTCGCCGAGTTGGTGGAGTTGTGGGAGAAGTTGAACAGCGAAATGAGTGAGCCATTGTTTTAAACCTTGGCGTGTCTTCAATTCGATCGCCAGTGCTACCCAATTGCCATGATGCAAGGTGAATTCGCCGTTGGGGAATGCCCAGCATCTGGATGATTGCACCCAGGGAGGTATAATTCTGATCGTAAAGGCAGAACTTCTCGGTTCACGTCTAACGCATCAACCGGGCTCCATTGCAGTGAGAAGTAAATGACAATCATCACGAGGTCTACCGTCTGCCTCTTGTTGCTGCTCGAGTTGTCCGCCATGGCCACTGCCGCAGAGACCATGGCAGCTGGCAAACCGAACATCATCTTTATCTTCGTTGACGACCAGGGTTACTATGACCTCGGTTGTTACGGGGCGACCGAGGTCAAGACGCCGCATATCGACGCCATGGCCCGCGGTGGCATGCGGTTCACGGACTATTACGCCGCGGCGCCGATCTGCAGCCCGTCCCGGGCGGGCCTGTTAACCGGCTGTTACCCAAGACGTGTAGGGATGGAGGTCTGGGTCCAGCGGGCCGATTCACGGTATGGCATCCACCCGGATGAGTTGACCATCGCGGAACTATTCAAAAACAATGGCTACGCGACCGCCTGCATCGGGAAATGGC
>JABACA010000169.1:0-9283 GCA_014237975.1 Mariniblastus sp.
CCAATGTGTGACTACGGTTCAAACCGTTGCCGACCTGACACTAAATGTGGTTGATCCTCGTGGTCCTTTACCAACCGGCGAAGACGTGACGTACGAACTGCGAATCAAAAACCGCGGAAGCAAAGCAGCGACCAACATCGACGTCGTGATGCACTTCGCCGACGGAATCGAACCAACATCCGCCAAGGGGATGAAAAACCAGGTCACGACGGGTGAAGTCGCATTCGAACCGATTCCTGTTATCCAACCAGGCCAGGAACTGGTCCTGACCGTCGTTGCTCAAGCTGAAAAAAGCGGAACCCACGTCTTCCGGGCACAACTTTCCTGTGACGACTCGGATTCAAGTGAAATCGCACAAGGGACGACCCGTTTTTATGGTGAGACAGTCAAGCTGCCACCCAAAACCTCAGCAACCAACAGGACAGCCAACGATTTGCAACCTACCGGTCAAACCAAAAAGTAGTATTCCAAACGATTTACCTGAGAAAGCCATGTTCCGAGGGAGCATGGCTTTTTTCGTTTAGGTCCTCCTTAAGGGCATACTTTATCCGGAATTCGTCGATTGGCATTGGAAAAAAGGGAATCTGTCACCTTTGAACAATCGAACGCTTGCCAAAAATAGTGTTTTCAACATAATAACGTGCTAGCAAAAAGGCCAGTCGTATCCACGTAAGGAAATCCGATGAAGATCGCGTTATGTTTGGCGGCTTTTGTGATTGGCTGTTACATGACGGCTAGCATGCCCCAGAAATCTGACCAACCGGAAATCATCGAACGCGTTGTCCTGTTGGGCGCACTCTCTTCCAGTGAAACAAATACGAGCTCTGTAGAAATGGGCGTTGAGACAGAAGCGTTTGGCAAGACGGCCGACGGCCAACCCGTCACCAAGTTTGTATGTACGAATGCCAACGGGCTTGTTCTGGAAATGATCGATTACGGCGCTACCGTCATTTCGATGCAGACACCCGATGTTGACGGCAAATTGGCCAACATCACGCTCAGCTGCCCCGACATGGCCGGCTACGAAGCTTGTGGCAGCTACTTTGGCTCGACGGTCGGCCGATACTGCAACCGGATTGCCAAGGGTAAATTTACGATCGACGGCAACGAGCACACCCTGGCTGCCAACAATGACCCCAACCACCTGCATGGCGGTGTGAAGGGTTTTGACAAGCGGGTCTGGCAGGCGACCCCGATCAAACGGAAAGATGCTGTCGGTGTCGAGTTCACGCTCAAGAGCAAGGATGGCGATGAAGGATATCCTGGAGAACTTGACGCAACCGCCGTCTACCTGCTGGACAATCAAAATTGCCTGCTTATTGAATTAAAGGCAACCACGGACAAGCCGACCCATGTCAACCTGACCAACCACAATTATTGGAATCTTGGTGGTGAGGGATCGGGCAAGATCCTGGATCATCGTCTGCAGGTGGCCGCTGACAAGTACATTCCCGTGGACGCCGGCGGGATCCCTACTGGGGAACTCAAGGACGTCACAGGAACGCCGTTTGATTTCAAGAACTGGCATCGGATCGGTGATCGCTTGGGTCAAATCAAGACAGACCCGGTCGGCTACGATCACTGTTACTCTCTGAACAACCAAACGGGTGAAATGCAAACTTGCGCGACGGTCTACCACCCCTCGTCGGGCCGCATGATGGAAATTCATACCACGCTACCGGGACTCCAGTTTTACACCGGTAATTTTCTGGACGGTTCTGCCGGGAGTGGTGGGTTTGAGCAATACAACGCATTTTGCCTGGAGACCCAGCGGTATCCCGACACGCCCAACCAGCCCGATTTCCCCTCGACCCTACTGAAACCGGGGGAAGAATACCACGAGAAAACGTTGCACAAGTTCTCGAAGCAGGCTAAGATTCCCTACAACTAGCGCCCTATCTTGGCGACCGCGGGACGCCCGCCATGCACCGGCTCCCAGGGGCCCAAATTTTCCAGGTCGACAGGCAACTTCCGCCTTGTTCTCCCCGCGTCCGCATGATACAAGGCCCAAGCTTCCGATTTTCGGTTGCCAACATTACCAGCTTAAAAACAAAATGACTGGGACTAATCCTGTTCCCTTTGCAACCAAGAAGATGATGCTGCGAACATTACTGAGATCAAAAATCCACCGGGCCCGAGTCACCCAGGCCGACCTGAATTACGAGGGTAGTATCACGGTCGATTCCGTGTTGCTGGAAGCCGCGCAGATAATCCCGTTCGAAAAAGTAGACATTTACAACGTCACCAATGGCAGTCGGTTGTCGACTTACGTCATACCGGGTGAAAAGGGATCGGGAAAGATCTGTATCAATGGAGCAGCGGCGCGGTTGGTAGATCCGAATGATGTCGTCATTATCTGTTGTTACGGAGAATTCGAGCCGTCCGAATTGGAAGGCCATCGTGCCATGATTGTGCTGGTGGACGAAGAAAATAACATCACACGAGTGGTTGAAAAATCGGCCAACAACTTGCGCCCCGCCTAACCCTTACCTGGTAACTTGGCCGCGGAATTGGAGCGGCCTACGAGAATTCCATGCAAGACACGCCAAACCAAGTCCACCGATTGGCGCCACAGCGTCGAAACAAAATTCATCGCCAGATAAAACGATCTGGCCTGGATTCGATGCTGGTCACCGACGAAAAAAATGTGACTTATTTGACCGGGTTTACGGGTGACTCCAGTTACCTCTGGCTGACATCGGATCAAGCTGTTTTGTTGAGTGACTCCCGCTACACCACCCAAATCTCGGAAGAATGCCCTGATCTCGAAACGATGATTCGAGACGCCGGTAGCACCACTTGCGATTTGGCAGCGAAGATTGCCAAGACCTGTAACGCCAAGACGATCGGCATCGAACCGACATCGGTTACCAAGTCTCTCTACGATCGGATCAACTCGGCGACTGCTTCTGAGCTGGTTGACACCGATTCCTGGGTCGAAACTTTGCGAGCTATCAAGGACAAGCATGAAATTTCGACAATTCGACGATCGATTCGGATTGCCGAACAGGCTTTTTCTGTGATACGGGCCCAAATGACCGTGGATCAAACAGAACGACAGATTGCCCACAATTTAGAGCATCAAATTCGTGCTTTTGGTGGGTCTGGCTGCTCGTTTGAGCCGATTGTGGGAATTGGCCCCCGAGCGGCATTACCCCATGGAATTCCATCGAATCGCCGTATCGGGCAAGATCCTTTCGTGTTGATTGACTGGGGAGCTCAATACAACGGTTATGCGAGCGACTTGACGCGTGTTTTGGTGACCGCTAAAATCCCGCCGAAATTGCGCAAAATACACGAAATAGTTTTAAAAGCGCAATTGGCAGCAATTGCCAAGATTCGACCGGGCGTTTGTTTACAACGGGTCGATAAAGCCGCACGTAGTTTGATTGAACGAGCAGGTTTCGGTAAGCAATTTGGGCATGGCCTGGGACATGGTTTTGGACTTCGAATTCACGAATCTCCATTCCTATCACCCATTTATGAAGGTCAGCTTGCTGCCGGAATGGTCGTGACCATTGAACCGGGAATTTATGTACCGGGATGGGGCGGCGTAAGAATTGAAGACGATGTTTTGGTGACCAAGGAGGGATGTGAAGTCCTTAGCAGTTTACCAAAATCACTCGATGAATGCGTTGTTGGAATGTAGAATCATATCCAATCACAAACCAAGAGGAAAAATCGGAGCCCCGAATGTCGAAAGATAAACCAGAACAACGCGTTTTTGATGTTGAGCGCATTCGTGAACTGATCGAATTGATGAAAGAGCACGAATTGAGTGAAGTCGATTTAAGGCAGGACATGCAGCGGATCCGACTGAAACGTGGCGGTGAGGGCCCCGTCATGGTACCGGCACCGGTGCCGGTCGCTGCCCCGGCGAGCTCCACGGGGGCAACTGACGCGTCCGCACCTGCTGACGCTGACGACGAGAATACGATTTACATTACCAGCCCCACCGTCGGCACGTTTTATTCGAAACCAAAGCCGGACGCTGCAACGTTTGTTAAAGTCGGGGACGTTGTGGACCCCGATACAATCGTCTGCCTGGTTGAGGCAATGAAAATGTTCAACGAAATTCCAGCGGGTGTTTCCGGCAAGATCGTTTCCTGCTTGGTCAAGAATGAAGATTCTGTCGAAGTTAACAAACCGTTGTTTAAAGTTGTCCCCGTTTAGTCGTTCTAGTTAATTTACCAATTCAATTCTGCAACTTCTGTATCGCCACTGATGTACAATCGAATACTGATCGCCAACCGAGGCGAAATCGCGTTGCGAATCATCCGCGCTTGTCGGGAACTGGGAATCGAAACGGTTGCCGTTTTCAGCGAGGGCGACCGGGGTAGCGCCTACCTGGATTTGGCTGACGAGTCGTATTGCGTCGGAAATGCCCGTTCCAGTGAAAGCTATCTGCGAATCGACCAGATCATCAGCGCGGCCGAGGTCAGCGGGGCAGATGCGATCCATCCCGGCTATGGTTTCCTTGCAGAAAATGCCAAATTTAACGAAGTCTGTCGCGATTGCGAGATTGATTTTATTGGTCCATCTCCCGAAGCGATGCAAATGCTGGGTGATAAGAACGAAGCGAGAACGCTTGCCAATCAGGCAGGGGTTCCCGTCGTGCCCGGTAGTGAAGGGCTGATCGAAAACGAAAAAGAAGCGGTCGCGGTCGCCGAGCAAATCGGCTACCCGGTCCTGATCAAGGCAACGGCAGGCGGCGGCGGCAAGGGGATGCGGGTGGCAACGGATCTGGCTTCGTTAAAAACCGGGCTGGAACAGGCTGCCAATGAAGCCCAGGCGGCGTTTGGAAATGCGGGAGTCTATATAGAAAAATTTGTCGAGCACCCTCGGCACGTTGAAGTTCAAGTAGTTGCCGACAAACAGGGTAACGTGGTCCATCTTTGGGAGCGCGACTGCTCTACGCAACGCCGGCATCAAAAGTTGATCGAGGAATCACCCGCCCACTCGTTACCCACTGAGATCCGAAACGAGATCTGCTCGGCGGCGGTCAGGATGATCGAACATGCCAACTACTACAACGCGGGTACTGTTGAATTCATTGTTGACCAACAACACAACTTCTATTTCATCGAAGTCAACGCTCGAATCCAGGTCGAACACCCAGTCTCTGAAATGGTTACCGGAATCGATCTTATTCAACAGCAAATCAGAATCGCCAGTGGTGAAAGCCTGTCGTTTACCCAACAGGATATACACTGTCGTGGCTCGGCCATTGAGTGTCGAATCAATGCCGAGGATCCGGCTCACAACTTCCGGCCCTGCCCCGGTCGCATCAACCAGATCTACGTTCCCGGCGGATTCGGCGTGCGTTTTGATTCCCATGTCTATGCCGGGTACACCGTCCCACCCTACTACGATTCGATGATTGGCAAACTGATCGTCCACCAGCCGACACGCGAACAGGCCATTGACTGCATGATTGGTGCCTTGTCAGAACTTCGTATCGACGGCATTCAAACGACCGTACCGTTTCATATCCGAGTCCTTCAAAGCTCGGACTTCAGGGAAGGCAAAGTCGATACGGGTTGGGTCGCGAGAACGCTTTAAATCCCACCTAACCCGCAAGGTCATCGGGATCGCTCGATTAAAATTTCCCGATCATCCAATCTGTAAAGTTGGCTTTCCGCACCACAAACCAAGTCTAATGGCAAAGTCGGCCACGCCACGTTGAGTCGGTCCTTTTTGCTGGCCTGAAAGGTGAAACTTTGCATGGCGGCCTCGACCCTGCTCGCTTAAAATTGACGCTTCCTTCGAGTTTGGTGCAGTCGTCTTTCCTTCCCAAAACCGACCGCGTGTTTGCCAAACAGGCTTTTTCCAACTGAGGCAGATATTTCGTGGCCAATACACTATCACCACCACCTCGCCCAGATCATCTGTTTGATCGGGTCGCAATTCTGTTTGCAGGTGGTCCCGCGCCTGCCGCCAACGCCGTCATCTCAGCGGCGGCAGCCTCTTTCTTAAGAGCCGGCGTGGAAGTCGTTGGGATTAAACATGGCTATTCCAATTTGGTCGAATTCTCGCCCGACCAGCCGTTAGTAGAAGGCCGAGACTACATTCAACTGACCCACAAAGTCCTGGCTCGCTCTCGCAATACGCAGGGTATTATCATTGGTACGGCGAGGACCAATCCGGGAAAACATATCAATTCCCCAGCGGATTTTCAGAGTGAGGAAAAAACAGCACCGCTCAAGAGTGTTTTCGACGCCCTGAAATCAATTAACGTGAACGCATTGATCTCCATCGGTGGCGACGACACTCTCAAGACAGCGAACAAATTCAAGAGGTTTCAAGAGCTGAAGACAGACGTTTGCATCCCGGTCGTTCATTTGCCAAAAACGATTGACAATGATTACCACGGTATCGATTTCACGTTTGGTTTCTTTACCGCCGTCGAGTTTATTGCGTCAGAAATCCGCAACCTGATTTATGATGCCGAAGTAACCAAGACATATTTTATCGCTGAAACGATGGGTCGCAGTGCTGGCTGGCTGTCCTACGGCGCGGCGATTGCCGGGGAAGCCAGCCTGGTCATCAGTGTCGAAGACATCATTGACGATTACCTGAAAGAGGAGTCTCACACCAATGATGCTGGAGAACTGGTAACCCGGAACGTGATGAACATTGAGCGGGTGGTCAACCGGATTGTCAAAACCATGCTTGCCAGGGAAGAGGAGGGCAAGGAGTTTGGCGTGATTGTCCTAGCCGAAGGACTCACGGAATACTTGCCCTACGATTACATCAAGGGCATTGCCCGCGACGATCACGGGCACATCTCCATTTCACAAGTCAATCTTTACCAGATCTTTACCGAACTGGTGAAGCGGGCTTATGAAAAAACGACCGGAAAAGAAAGGTTTGTCAAAGGGCTGCAACTCGGCTACGAATCCCGCTGTGCCAAACCTCATGCGTTTGATGTCATGCTGGGCAGCCAACTGGGTGTCGGAGCGTTTCGGGCGCTGGCGGAAAAGAAACTGAATGGCGTTATGGTATCGGTCTCCGGCCAGCTGGAACTCCACTATGAGCCGTTTGAAAACCTGGTCGACCCGGAAACCTTAGTGACCATCGTACGATATATTGAAGCGGGCAGCGATTTTCATCGACTGGCCCGCTTCCTGGAAACCCATGTGAACGATTGACCCGTGGCAAGCTGTCCAATAGCCATCATTCCTGTTTCAAAGCTTCTTCCTCTGCTTTGACCCGTTTCCGGAATTCATCCTGGTGGTCGGCAACCTGTTTTTCTGCCTTCTCGACGGCCTCGTTGGCCTGGTTGACCTTCTCCTGGGCTGCATCAACGATTTTTCCCAACCGTTCAACTTCCTGGCTGGCCACTTCAAATTCGACTTCACTCTGTGTCAATTTCTTCAGATATGGCTCAGCCCTCTCCGATTCCGGAGTCAGCAGCTTGATAATACTGATCAACCTGGTTTGATCCGATTTGATTTCGGTTCGTACTTTTCCAGCATCCGAAACCGTTTTCTTGGCCGCAAACAATTCCGCTTCAACCGTTTTCCATGCCTCCGTTCGATCAGAAAAAACCTGCTTCAACAGTTTCTGCTCTTCCTGGTAGTCTTTATCACGCTGGAACATGCCCGTCATCACCGTCAATAACTTGGGATCGATCTCAACGTTGTTTCTTTGCCAACCTGCAATGACCTTTTCAGTAATGGCACTGACTGCCACCTGTGAACTCTTGTCCTCGACCTCCGAAAAGACCATTTCAACCGTCCCCTTCGCTTCGCATGCCAATTCGTAGACGGCCAATCGACCTACCCTTCGGGTCGGTTCCGGCGAGAATTCCGGCTTGGTAACAGGTATTCTGAGCAGGAAATCGCGCGGTAATGAATCCTCATTGACCAGGGTGTAGCGGGTCTTCGTCGTGGTTGTGTTCACGATTTGAACCTGCCCGTTTTTCTGCAAACCTACGTTGGTCACCTTGGTTTCCGCTGGCAGATCCTTGTCTCTGATATTAACCGAAAGATCATCACCATAAACCAACTCGGAAATCTGTCCGACCTCGATCCGTTTTAAAACACCATCACCCAGGAAATCACCTTTGCTGTAAATTGAAACAGGCCCCGGTATCAAAGGGGTGGCTGCATTGTTGCGAATCGTGGCAATCAATTCCGCGGTCGCCTTGGGCGCGGTAAACATGCTGTACAATTTGACGGGCAACGATTCGGTCAACACGGGCACCATCGCGCTGCGACCCGCGCCGAGTGTGACCGGATCCTTGATCTGGAACCGGACCATTTTGTTGGACCGATCCGTATTGGCACCGGCGCGAAACCCGGATTGAATATCCAGATTCCTTGACCGGCCACCCGACATAGGTCCACCGCCCATGCCACCGCCCATGCCGCCACCGAAGCCGCCGCCACCTTCACCGGCCAGCAGTCCGTATTGATCAGAGCCGCTCAGACGCGAGGGCGGATCAAAACCAAAATATTGCGGCACCAGCGCCTTGTCGGCCGGTATATCGAAGATCCTCAACGAGACGGATGACCGCTCGGCAAGTACCGGGGCGAACAGGCCGACATGAAACGATTGCGGACGGCCGCTGCGCAAATCGAGTTCAATTTTCTGCCAGTCGACGCCGGTCACATTGTCGATATGGGCCCAACCTTGCATGATCGAAAGCTCCGGCTTTAAATTTAGGCGGTACGTCATCCGCCATATCGGCGCATCCACGTTGTAGGAAAAAGCGACATCCCGCGCATCGTCCCCTTCGAACAGCAACTCAATTGTTTTCGCATCGGCAACTCGCGACTTACTCAAGCCGGCCATCGCCAATTTAAATTCTTCTCTCAATTTCTCATCGTCAAACTGGACCGAGGCAAATTCATTAACAGGTACAGAAATAAACCCCTTATCATTGGTGATGGTCAGCGTTTCGACGAAATCTTTTCCCGACTGCCGGTTTTCGACACTCAAGACATTGCCGACAATTTTTTCACCCGATTTCGTGTTGATCGTGACAGCTTCGCCGCGGTATTTCTGGAGCGTCTGGGCCAGCGTCATGGCCGGACCGAGTTTCTCGGCAGCTACGTCCTGGTTATCCGGAGCCGGTTTGTATTCAACGGCCCGCACGATGCCGCCCCCCTGGTCTTCAAAAACCAGGCTTTTCAGCACGTCATCGATGTCGTGCAGGCTAAAACTCATCCCCACCCGCTGGTTGTCGGTCACGTTTCCTTCGTGAATGAACTGCGACAGCCCCGAGTTGTACATGATGATTCGGGTCACCGGCGGGGGTTCCGACTCGACAAACTTG
>JABACA010000169.1:9293-9507 GCA_014237975.1 Mariniblastus sp.
GTCGCGTTTTCCTGTTCGGCCTGTTGACCCAGGGTCAACGGGGAACCTGCGAAAAAAACAATAGGCACGGTAAAAACAAAAATCGCGGGCATGCAGAACATGCGGAGAATTGGGGCAATTGTCATGAAATTTTACTCGCGGTTATTGCCCCCGATTGGCAGAGACAGCATAAGAAATTTGTCATCCGCCACCAGTCTGACTATAATAGTCACGG
>JABACA010000016.1:0-15046 GCA_014237975.1 Mariniblastus sp.
CTAGCCACTTGGTTGAGGCTGTGGTCGAGAAGTTCATCTGTCTCGAATCCCGAAAACCCAATACGATTGATTGACAAAACTTTGATGAGACGACCAAATCCCAAACCGTTTCGATCGTAACTCCGTGAACCACGGCCATCCGATCTGAGACAACCCCGGGTCGACTTCACTCTTGGCTTTTTTGTTGAATGGACTACATTTTGATCGATCGGTAACCGTTTCTGATCCTCTCTGTTACCTTGGCACTTTATAAATCAGGTTGATTATGGCATTCCTTGGCACCAAACCAAACTTGTCCGGTAACGAAAAGGCAAGAATTGAATTTCACTTGCAGCAGATTCTTAATTGCGTCGGATTGCAACCGTTTCAGCTTCCAGTTATCGACCCGCAGACCTTGCTGAAGCCCGATTCAACCCTTCAATCCCTGACGCAGAGTTTTGCCGACCACCTTTCCCACGATGTTTCGGGGCTCCAACTTGAAATGGTGCCGCAGCAGCTGGAAAAGTGCGGCGGGGGCGGCTGAGGCGGCGGATCCTGTGAAGGGCTGGGCGGTCTGCCTGGTAAGTATGAAGCCGATCAACGACGGATCACGCTCGACACCGACTTGGATCAGGAGCCCGTGCTGACCGCCGTCAGCCTGGCCCATCATATCGTGGGTGACTGGCTGCATCAAAACAAATTTGCCTATGCCCACTTTCCCGAGATCGTCGACCTGGCAACCGTGATGACGGGGCTGGGTGTACTGCGGAGTCAAATTCCGTTTGTAAACACCAGCCCGCCGTACTGGGATTCGACACTCTGGACGACCTTTCCCAGGCCGTTTCTGGATGGTCAAGGCATGGCTTATGCCATGGCCAATGCCGCCTGGGGTCGGGCCAACAAGACACCTGACTGGGCGGTGCAACTCCCGAGTGAAATCAAGCGACCGATGCTTAAATCTCTTAAACACCTGTTCAAGACCCATGATTCGTTTTTCCATCCCAACCCACCCGCTTCCCGCTTTGACCACACCCAGAGTGAATGGTTGCAATTGGCAGATGAAAAATCGATCTCCAAACAGATCATCGCCATTCGTCATCTACAATTCGATGGACACCCCGACAGTCCGCAAGCGATGCTGATAACGGAAAGGCTGCGATCTCATGATCGGTCAATCATGCTGCATGCGATCTCGGCAACCGAGCGGATGAAAGCCAAAAACGATGTGTTGATTGACGAGCTACGCATGTTACTCGAACATCGCGACGACGAAGTCCGTTCCAAAGCGGTCTGTTCGCTGGCCCGATTTTCCGCCTTGGACGAAACGGCAATCCATGTGGCTGCCCGAATGCTGGACGATCAACACCGGTTCGTCGCCTATGCCGGGCTGGTAGCACTCGCATCCCTCGACACCATCCCGGCTCACGTTATGCCAGCCGCTAACCGCGGCTTGATTCGGGCTCTGCAAACATGCGATTACGAATTGGTCGGCCTGTTTTCTGCCGCATTCAACCGCTGGCTGGACGACCCGAAAACCCACTATGAAAACCTACTGCGAGAGGACAGTCCGGAGTACTTGGAAATTGCCCTGGAAGTGTTGGAAAACGTCCGCGAACAACTGGTCGGCCTGAACGAAACCGCCACGGGTTGAGCGGTTGTTGTTTAGAAATGATGCGCTTCACCCACGATCCAGCGAACCAGCGCCGTCAAGGCAAATCCAATGACCATCATCACGAAACAGCGAGGGTGGTGACAGCACTTGATCATCGGCGCCCCCTTTAGTTCATGCAGCGTCCCCATGTACAAGAAGGTGCCCGCCCCGAGTGCCAGGACACACGCCTTGAATAGAGGCAACCAATCGGGTTGTAATTCCCTGGTAAAGCCACCCAGCACAACACCCAGGGGTGTCATCAACGCAAACGATAGAAACAATATCATCGCTTGCCGCCGGGACAGGGTACTGCGAACCATCGTCAATGCCAAGGCAAAACCGGCGGTTGACTTGTGCAAGATAATGGCAATAAAAATCAGCATCGCCTGGACACCATCACTGACCCCCAGGGCGACGCCCAGAAAAAAAGAGGGGGCGGCAATCATGGCGGTTAGTAACAGGGGAATCAGGGCCGGGGTCGAATCGACCGGGGCCGGGTCGACCTGGGCCGGATCCTCCTGTTGTTGTTTGCCCGTCACGACCTGCCCGGTCAGATGTTCAATCGCCAACAGGATCAGGAAAGCCGACACCGCGATGATCGAGGCAATCGGGTATTCAACATCCGGTTCCACTTGGCGAAACAGCATGAATGACGAGGGAAGCATCATCAATAGCGAGAGCGCGAGGAAGACGCCTGACGAAAAGGCTTCGCCACCCGGAAATCCGTCCGACTCGCGAACCCTTTGCGGTTTAGCCAGCGGTAAAAAACCGCCGGCCACCGCACTCAGGAAGATCGCGACCAGATAAACAATTTGGATATTCGACAACACGTTTTCAACTCCATCCAATTACGTGGGTCTTGCCAGAAAACACCATGACTAACTGCAAATGGGTATCCAGCTAACAGGTTTCAGCCGATACGGCTCGATCGATAAAACCGTTGGTAAGGTATCGTCAATCGGGAATCGGGGCAATTGGACTCGATCCCTCACAGCCAAAGTCTAGTAGCGGCTAAAGAACTCCCAGACCAGCTCAATCGAGCTGATCCCGTGCTTTCGTTTGCCCGGCACACTATGCCCGAGACCCTTGACCGTATAGTACCAGACTTCATTTCCATCGGTTCCACCGCCGTAACGATAGCCGGTCGTCTGATCTGAAACTTCAATCACCTTCTCCGTCGTCGTCTTGTTCAATTGCTTCCAAAAATCAATGATCTGATCCTGATGTGGAGCGCCGCCCCATCCTCCGTCTTCCTTCATCGTGCCATCAATCGGGACCACCCGGTCGGCCAAACCAGAAATCTGCATCACCGGCATCGGCTTAATCGAATCTCTTCTCTTCCACGTTTCACCACTCATGGTTCCAATCAAGGACGCAGCCGCCTTGAACACGTCCGGACGCTCGGCCACCAGGGTGTAGCTCATATAACCCCCGTTGGAGACCCCGCAGACAAACGTCTTGTCCGGGTTCAGCTTGTACTGTTGCTGTAATTGTTTAGCCAATGCGGCCAGAAAACCAATGTCATCGGTTTGACTGATTTTCAGGCGGGCATTCCAGTGCGGTATCCCTTTCCAATCATCGGACCCCTGCGGGTAGCAGACGGCGAACCCATTTTTGTCAGCCAACGTATTCATACCCATCCGCGTCACGTTCTTGGCCTTGCCGTGGTACCCGTGCAGCAGGAACACCAGCGGGGCATTGGGCTGCAGGTTGTCGGGCAAGTGGACCAGGTAACTCCGCTGCATGTCACCATGCTGAAACGAAATCGACTCGTCCGATTTGGGTCGACGGTCGGGATCTGATTTGTCGTCCGGCTTGGCCTGCCCGGCATCATTTTGCTTGCCAGATCGTTCCGACCGCCACTTGAGCCAGGCAATCAACTCGTCCTTGGTCGTTTCGCCACTGTCGATCTTGTTCCGCAACCCTGGACGGGTCTTCAACAGTTGTTCGTACTGTTGGTCCCATTGCTGATCAGCCCGATCACCCGAATCCTGGCCGAGGGCCGGCAGGGTCAAGACCAGGCCCAGCAGGATGAAGACGTATTGCCACAATTTCATAAGGGGTTCCTTTATGAGTCGTTAAATAAAATGAGTCGGGGGAGGATGAAACGCCAACGGAACCTTTTGATCGCAGTATCAATTCCATGGTAACGCGAGAAACGAAACAACGTCATCTTCTTCGTCTTGCGAGATTGTATCGAGTATCTCGTCGAGCGTCATTGGTTGGTCCGCTTGATCGACACTTTGAAAGACTTCATCGACAGGATCAAACACCCGGTGAACTTGCTTACCGCCCAACAAACCGTTGAGTACCAACTGGCAATGACCCAGCTTGGCGCCCTCGATCATCTTCTGCAGATCCTGCCGGATCTCCCGGTCATCAAAGTTTGCGAAACGAATCGTTCGGTTCATCCCGACCACAACGGGTGTCTCGGTCGGAAACGTGAACAGGTACTCCTGCAGGGCGATCTTTTCCTCGTCCGAAATCCGATCAAATCGATGGGAATCGGCCAGGAAATCGACCAGGCTCGCCTGGGAACCGTCGGCGCCGTAACCAAAACCATTGACCCTCGAGCCCCCCTCGGTAAATACGGTTCGCTGTTGTAAACCGCGCAGTTGGGCAACCTTGGTCGACTGCCCGATCAAACCGGTAAATCCGCTGCCGCCCGAGCCGGACGGGTTCTTGTGACAGTCGATGCAACGAAAACGGTTTTTTTCCTCACGGCCCATCGCCAGCCGGTTCTTGAAAATCTGCTCACCCAGTTTAACCCGTTTGACCTGCCGCTTCGCCTTGCGCGATTCGGGGTCCACCCATTGATTGGGGGGAGTGTTGGGGGCGAACCGGATACTCGACAAGTACTCGACAAATGTCTCGAGATCGTCCTCTTCCAGTTCCTGGCCTCCCAGCAAGTTGGCAAAGGTGCTGTTGAACGACTTGAGCCCGGGTCGATCGGCCCGCCAATGAAAGATACGTTCTCCCGCCAGCCCTTTGAGGGTCTGGGTCAGTAAGGGTCCTTTCATCGGGTGGGCCGGCATGGCGCTGCCATTGTTAAACATCTGGCCGCCCGGGTCACCCAGGTCCCAGGCCAGACCATCCCGATCACCATCAATATGGCACGAGGCACAGGAGACAGTCCCATTGCCCGACAGCTTGGCATCGAACAGGTAGCCACGGCCCTCGCGAATCGCCACCGGTGTGGGGTCGGTCATCTCCGTTTCACTGGCCACCTGCTGCTGCTGAAGATCAACCGTGGTCACACTGTTGGAGAGCCGGTTCAACACATACAGGTGGCTCCCCTGCGGATGGATCGCCATCGCCCGCGGGCCCCGCTTGGTGCGGGGCTCGGTGGCGGCGCCCGGTGTACCCAGGTCGATCCGGGAAACGACCTCTCTTGTCGAGGGTTGCATGACCCCGATCCGGTCCGTCCCAAAGGCCGCGACGTAAGCCCGGTCCCGTTGCGGGTCAAACACGATATCGGTCGGTTGAGCCAGGGCGGTTTGTAGCGCTTCCGGATTGGGCAAACGCTCGTAGTCCAGTCCCGGATTCAAATCGACAAACAGCGGAGGTTCATTTAACTCATCCCGCACGGTCACCATTTTCCCAACCACCATTTTGGAGATCGGTGGGCCGAGGTTCTGCGGAATAATGGTCAGCCGGTTATCGACCGCGTGGCCCTTGAGCTCCGGCTCAAAACGGACACGGTTGCGAGCCTCGGTGTTGGCAATCCAGAGCGAACCGTCGGCCGGATTTTCCGCCAGGTTAAACAGGACGGTTCCCAACGATCGGTAACTGAGTGAGCCGTCCGACTCACCAATTTCAAACAGGTCGGCATCGGCCAGTTCCACCTTGATCGAATCGGTCCAGGCAGGATCAGTGGCATCGACAATGATCCCTTGGGGTGGGGCCGGGGGGAGGGCTGGATTGGTCGGGGCCGGGGGCTGCGGCGCGATCTGATGCGGAACGACCGTCGTCCGGTTGCCGGAACGGTAAGTCGCCACCCAGACTTTCTTGCCATCGGAACTGACCAGCAACGTCCTCGGTTCATGACCCTCAATCGGTATGATCTCGACAAGGTCGGGTGGTTCTCTATCTTCAAGATCAAAAAGATAAAAGAACCACACGGCTCGCTCGGCCATCGACGTCACGTAAGCAAACTCCGGCTCTTCTCCTCGTCCCGGAACATCTTCGACCAAGACAATATCTCCCGGTCGTTTCCCGACAATGACCGTGCCCATGACCACTTTGCGATCAATATCGACCACACTGACCGTGTCGGACAGGTGGTTCACCACATAGACTTCCTTTTCCGACCGCACCGCCATGGAAACAGGTCCCAATCCGACCGGGATCTCGGCAATCTTGACCGGGTTGGCAGGATCCTTGAGCGAATAGACCAACAGCGAGTTGGCCGGCGTGTTGAGGGCGAATAGCCGATCACCCGTTTTTGAAATCGCAATCGAATGGGCTTGCGGACTTTCGAAGTTGGCGAAAGTGGATTGGGCGAAACTGTTACCAACCCATAGCAACGACAATAAAATCAAAACCACCAGCGGCAGGATTGGCCCGATCGATCGCCACCGGCGGAGGTCATCCAATCGCCGACGGGGACCTGAAAAAACAGGTTCGGCCGCCTGTGCCGTTAACCAGCTGCTCAGCATGCTATTCTTGTCGTTCCCGGAAATCCCACTTGAGGTACGGCATCCCCTTGGGCGATGACGTCCAGACCGACTGGCCACCGGCCGTGTAAGAGACGACCGCTTCCACGCGGGGGCTACGGTAGATTCCCCTCGCCTGTTCGGCGACGCGCCAGCCACCCGCCTCGGGCATCGAGTCGAGGTAATACTCAAATCCATAAGGTAGATCGCCTTCCCATTGCCGACCGTCCTCCGTCTTGCCGCCCCGGAAAACAAACTCGACAAAGATTGCATCTTTGCCATTATACACAAACGGTTCGTCGAAGCGGAAATTGAGACAGTTTTGCGGGCCACCCCATTCGGCCGGTTCCAATGACGGATATCCTTTGAGCGTGGGGAAACTCCACGCTTTGTCGAAAACGACCGACTCTTTATCGGCCAGTTCATAATCTTTCGACGAGTTGTATTTTATCGTACTCCAATCGCCATGGGCAATCTTGATCGTGACGTTATCCCAGGTCCGCCCGATCGTATCGTGATCGCGATGGTCGAGCCGGAACGAGAGTCCCTCGATCAAGCGGGGCTCCCCCTGGTGACTGTTGTCCATGAACCGGTGGGTCGCGTCGGCGGCCCAACCAAAAAACCCGCAGGCCACCGGTCCTTCCCGGTCATCGCCGGTCGATGTGGTGGGCAAATGCTTGCTCAGTTCTTTCTGTGCGGCCAGGGAACTCACCTTGTAGTCCGCACCCCGTGGACCGGCCTTGGATTGACCCTTCTTGCCTGACGGAGTCTTGTCGACACTTTCATCATCGTCCATCACCAGGTTGTACAACTCGGTCGCTTCCTGTTTGGTCAGTTTGCCCTGTTCCACCAGTTCGGTCAGCTTGGCGACAAACCCTGACATTGTTTTCTGGCCCAACTTTGCCTGCTTGGACTTGCCTTTGGATTGGCCCTTCGCCACTTTACCATCAACGACTGCCTTGTATTTCTCAATCGCCTGTTGTTCGGTCAGTTTTCCTGCCTTGATCGCGGCGGCAAGTTCTGATTTGAACTGATCCGGGTCGATTTTCGTTTTGCCTTTCCCCTGGGTCTTGTTCTTTTTGTCCGAGACTTTTCCGGACGGTTGCTGACCCGATGCGCGACGTTGGCGAAGTTGTTTACGGGCCGCCTGCTGATACTTGTCCGGGTCGGCCTTGAATTTGGCCAAGCAGTTCTCGCAACAAAAATAGACCTGACCACCTGAGAATTCCGTGGATATTTCAGGATCCACATCCCGCGAGGTCATCACGGGACATTTAACCTTGTCCAAACGGGAGTCGGTTTCCTGTTGCGATTCGCCCTCAGCGGGGAAACCGAAACCAAGGATTAACAGCGTCAGCAAAAAGTTCGTCATTGTCTTCATCTCGGTTCCTTGTCTAGTTCAATTATCTTGTCCCGGTTCGTGTTCTGTCGCCATCCGGGGCGACCACGTTCCCGTTTTGAACGGTCGATGACCCCGTCACCCGGGGACGGTTCGATCACTTCCCCTTTTGACCGCTCTTCCCTTTGGCAGAACGCTCTTTGGCAGAACGCCCCTTGGCAGAACGTCTTTCGATCGGACCAAAATCGAAATTGTCTCCAAACAGCTCGTCAATCTTTTCTTGCTGGGAACGATCCAATGTTTTAATCAATCGCTGTCGAGCCTTATCCTGCAGCTCGGCAATCTGTTTTGCAAGATCCTCTTGAATCTTCTCTTGTTCTTCTCGCAATGCATCAGCCTGGCGATCACTTATGTCCAATTCCGAACGCATCGGATCACTGATAAGAACTTCGACGAAATTACGATTTCGAAGCAACGACTGAGCCCGAATCTGTTTCAGCCGATCCATTTGGTGTGGCAGCAGCACCGACTCGAGTTCTCGGCGCGTCTGGTCTTGGATTTCCTGGATTTGACGGACCAAACCTTTGCGGTCTGAAAAATCGAAACCTCGCAACTGCTCGGCTGCCTCGCGCTGCGCTTCGGCAGCCCGTTCACGAAACTGTTCGTACTGCTCATCCACAATCTCAAGGTCTGCGCGAACCCGAGGGTTTCCAATGAGCCCCATCAGACTGGCCCCACCGCTGAACTGCTGACTGGTGGAACCTACGGGGCGATTCAGCGCGATATCATTCAACAGAGGAATCATCGCTTGAAGCTCCGGGCTACCCCCTTCGCCCCAAGCCGTCCGCTTGGCAGAACCCATGAATTGGCTGTATTCGTCTCTCGAATCAAAAATACCAACTGGTCCATCATCTTCTTTTTTTTCTTGTCCTATCGTCAAAACAGGACAAGCGCAAATCAGCGCCAAAGCAACGCATATACATCTCATCTTTGTTCCTTTGCTAGTAACCAACTAAAAATCGAATATTTTCCATCAACAATCGGCTAAAAGTGTTTCCAGTGGAGTGAACACACCACCGCTGTACCGAGGCCCAATTTAAACAGGAACCCAGAATCTACGATGAAACACCGTAGATGTCAACCGATTCGCTAACTTTGGCGGCTAAGCCGATGGCCGTCCGTGGACTGGCTCACTTCGGACGCTGCTGGATCTCGACCACGACAGGGTAGTGGTCCGAGATCTTGGCCAGAGGCTCCGAGATCCGGATCTCGGCCTGGTCAACCATCTGGGAAAATTTCGAATCGGCGAATACAAAGTCAATCCTCTGGCGCTTGCTCGCCACTTCTTCGAGATCGGCCGACCAGCGGGGGATTGTAATGGGTGAGGGGCAAGAGTATTTCTGCCCCGGCTGATGAACGTGCACCAGGTCCACCATTCCGATCGATTCAAACAGATCGACCACCGCGTAACGAGGTTCCACCCTGTCTCGGGAGGCAAGGAAATCGGCGTCGCGTCGGGAGTGGTTATTAAAATCTCCCAGTAACACGACTTGTCGATTGTCTTCCAGCAACGGTCGGATCTTGTCAATCACCGCCCGGGCTTCGTGGTCCTTGCCCGGCCAAAAGTGAACGACGAAAAAATCGACGCCGTAGGTTCGGGCGTGAAGGTAACCGTGATGAAACCCTTCCACCTGCCGCTCAATCAGGTCGATCGGCTGTCGCGATGTCAGACCAACCGGGAATCCTTTCTCTTTGAGGATCACCGCATGGTCATGGCCCCACCGCGATGCCAATGTTTTCAGGGATGCTTCCGTTAACCCGTTAAGTTCCTGCAAAGCGACCACATCGGGCGAACATTTACGAATCCATCGAACACCCGCATCAACAGATTTTCCATGATTGAATGCATACAAAACATTCCAGTTGAGGATGCGCAATGGATCGGAAGCGACCGCTGCCTGGCCGGTCTCCTGCTGGAGTGCGCCTTGTGTCAAACCTGCCTGGCCACCCAAGGCGATCGGCAAACTGACCAGCAACCAAACTTGACCCAGGATCAGGCAGCCACATCGCATCAACGTGGCACCTCGGTTTCGGAGGGAGCCTCCCTCACGACGGCCTGAGACCGGGCGGCGGCCTGTTTTTGCTTCAACAACTCGCGGAATTCCTTGAGACGCTCCGCTTGCTTTTCAGTGTTGGCCAAATTGTTTTTTTCGTCGGGGTCCCGGGTCAAATTGTACAGCTCTTCGCCGTCTGGCCACTTACCGTAACGCCAACGCTGATTTCGCAAGGCGTAACCGAGTTGGTCACCCCGCCGAACGACACTGTAAGCGTATTTTTTTTGCCCCGGACGTTTCGGGTTCTTCAGCAACGGCACCAGGGATGTACCCTGGATTTCAGCGGGAGCCACCAGTCCGGTCAACTCGGTCAAAGTGGGATAAATATCAACCAGTTCCACCATCGCCTGCGAGCTGGAACCCGCCTGTGTCATACCAGGAACATGAACGATAAAAGGAACCTTGGTACCAATGTCAAACAGGGTCACTTTGCCCCACATGAAATGATCACCCAGGTGGTAGCCATGATCGGATGTGAACACCACGATCGTGTCTTCCCACAGCCCTTTCTCTTGCAAGGTTGCAAGCAGCAAACCGATTTGGCTGTCCACAAAGGAAATACAAGCGTGGTACGCTTGCATGTATTCCCGCCGCAACGCGTCATTTTCGATTCCCAATTCAAAACCGAAACCGGCGTACCGCTTGGACATGGCCGATGGAGGCAAACCCTCCCACAGTTCCGGTTTGTCGGCCTGGTAGACCAGTGAATCCAATGGATACCGATCGAAGTATTTCTGGGGAGCCAGGAAAGGCACATGTGGTTTCTGAATTCCGCAGGTAATGAAAAACGGTTGGTCGCCGTAGCTTTCCTTCTCCAACCAGGAAATGACTTGGCGTACATTCTTGCCGTCCTTGTGCTGGGCGTCTTCCAGTCCACTGGGGCCATGGCCGGGCGGGGTTTGCCCGACCAACTGGCCTACTTGGGTTGGTAAATACTCTTTCCAGGCCTTCCGATTCGGATTTTTTTCGATCGATCCATGCTCCGCCTCAAATCTCTCCCGGGCCGCTGTGACCCGGGGCAGTTCATCGTTTTCGAATCGCTGGAATTCGTGCCAGGCGACCTCGCCCGGTTCGTGCCGCGTTGAATGAAACACCTTGCCCACGCTGGCCGTCCAGTAACCGTTTTCCTTGAACAGTTGGGGCAGTGATTTGGACTCCGGCCGTGTTTGGCGTATGTCCACCTTGTTGTCGAGGACTCCGGTGGACTGCGGGTAGAGACCGTACAGGAACGAAGCCCGCGAGGGGCCACAAACGGGGTACTGGCAATACGCATGGGAAAAGGTCATCGAGTTCTCGGCCAGTTGCTGAATCGTCGGCGTGTGGATCGGCGAATAACCGGATGTTGAGACATGCGTATTCAGGTCGTCGCAAACGATGAACAGGACGTTCGGCCGCTTTTGTTTGAGAGGATTCCGTTTGGTCGGCGCAGGATCGGCCAGGCTAACCTCGTTTCTCAGCAGTTCTCCCGCCTGGCCAGCCAGTTTGAGATAGTGGTCGCTGGGCTGTCCTTCATACGTAAGAAACTGTGTGCCATCACCTGTCGGCGGGTCATTGGTGCATTTAAAAATCGCGGTGCCTTCATCGACTTCGTCGAACATGGCAACGTAAAGCATGTTGCACCCAACGCGTTTCGCGGCGGTGACCTGAGACCAGAAAAACTCACCTTGAAGCCGTGGAATCTGATCGAACGGCTCGCCCGTCAGATTGTGCCAACTGAACCCCGGAAAGACGACCGGCAAAAAGTCGAGTTGCTCGCGATCACACCATTGGCGGTCGGCTCGCCAGACATCGACAGCGTGCCGCGACGCTTCGTCCGGGTTTCGATATCGTCCGACCGACCAGGGGCTGACGATATCCGCATGCTTGATGATCTGCTGCAACAAGGGGTCATCCGTCGCATCTCGCGTGCCGTCGCGCCAGTAGGATGGCACACCCAGCATCACCGAGCAGCCCTCTGACTTGAGCCACGCTACCAAGTCATGACATTCGCGCAAGGAATACTGGCGGTCATCGTTGAACCCGATTCCCCAAACTGCAACGAGCGGTTTGCCTTGATGATGCAAGTAGCTGGGATCGCTGGTGATTGCTTGTTCTGACCGGAGCGAATTCCAGTCGGTGCGGACTCGGTCAACCTGCCCGGCTTGAAGCTCGCTGAGGTCATACATCACGGCAAAGGTGCGTCCCGCTTGCCTCGCACCTTCGCGGACGTGAGACAGCACCGTATTACTATTTTTCAGTGACGCCGGCCGGGACAATCCGCTGGCGAATCGCTGCAAGAAAGCACCATCGATTCCGTAATCCCGCATCCAATGAAAGTGTCTCAGCACGGTCTTCCGATTGCCGCTACTGAAGACTTCCGCAGCGCTGCCGTCGGCGTGGCTAAACCCGGTAGCATAGCGTTCATCCGGTTCCAGTTCCGAGACATCCGGCCACAGATCGATGGTGACGTTGCCGGGAGCGAAAGCCTGCCGACCATTTTTCGCCCAGTGTTTCCAACCGAGATTCCCACCGTCACCCGGACAGTTGAACCAGCCCTGGTAGCCAACCATCACCTTGCCGGTCAGTGTACCGGAATCAACGTCGACCAGGTTTTTCGTTTCGGCGAATTCCCCCTTGTCCTTCTTTTTTCGTTCTGACTCGCGCATCTTCTTTCGGTTGGCGCGCTTCTCGGTGCGTTGCTGTTGCTTGTTACCGGCCGGTGGCGATGGAGCGCCCGCCAGGTCAACCCGTTTTGGTTTGCCGCTGATCGGGTCCGGCATTTGATCAATCCAGAGATCGTACGCCGATCTCAATTCGTTCACCTTGGCCGGGTTGGCCGAGGCAACGTTTTTTGTTTCCGACGGATCGGAGGCGAGGTCGATCAGTTCAACCGTTCCCCGTTTTTGATGCAGTTTCCAATCTCCCTTTCTTATGGCCCACTCGTCTTCCGGTCCCTTGCTCCAAAACAGGGTGGGATGATGTTCGGCAGCCTTGCCGGTCAGCAGGGGCAACAGGCTCTTGCCGTCGAACGTCTCATTCGGGGGAACATGGTCCGTGGCCTGTAACACGGTGGGTAGGATGTCAAATGAGATAACCGGGTTTTCAACCGTCCCACCACCCGGGAACCTGTCCGGCCAACTGACGATCATCGGCGTACGGATCCCCCCCTCGTCCAGGCTGCCTTTAAATCCTCTCAGCGGCGTGTTGATCGCACGCATCGCTTTTGAGCCGCCGTTGTCGGTAAGAAAAAACAGCAGGGTATTATCGAACAGACCTTCCTGTTTCAGTTTGCCGACGACCTGGCCAACCCCATCGTCCAGGTGTTTGAGCATCGCCATCAGCACGGCCCGTTCTTGGCTCAGACCGGGGAATTTTTTTCGGAACGCCGCAATCGTTTCTTCCGGGGCTTCGGCCGGTGCATGGACCGCGTTATAGGCCAGGTACAGGAAAAACGGTTTCGACTTGTTGCGATCGATAAAGGCAACCGCTTCCTCGGTCAATCGGTCGGTCAGATATCCCTCGTCGTTGATACGCTCCTTGTTGCGATAGATCGGGTGATTGAATTTGGCTTCGCTGTCGCTTCGCAGGTTGAAATAGCTGTGACCCCCGCGACCCATGAACTTGTAACACTCGTCAAACCCGCGATTCATCGCGTGCCATTTCAATTCGGGATAGTCGGTATCGAGTCCCAGGTGCCATTTGCCGATCGCCGCCGATACATATTCGTCCGGCAAATAGGACGGAAATATTTTCTTGTCGGGATCAAAACCCCGGCCGCCATCGCCGGCCGTATAGACACCGGCGCGTTGCGAGTAACCGCCCAGCATGATGCCTGCCCGGGTGGGCGAGCAGACATGCCCACTCGTATAGGCTTGTGAAAACTGGACGCCATCTTTGGCCAACGCATCCATGTGCGGCGTGGAAACTTCCCGGGGATGTTCCGGGTTGAGGCTGATGTCGGCAAAGCCCTGGTCATCGGTGAGAATGACGACAATGTTGGGCCGACGGGAATTGCCTGGTTCGTCCCCGACTGCCAGGCCGGCAGCGAAAAAGAATGGCAAGAACATGAACGCCAACCAAAATACGCAGTTCAGCCATCGACCCGCGGGAAACTTTCGCCGGGAAACGACATCCCTCGATTCATCATCGGGCATTGGAGAATCCAAAAAAAAGTGGCAGGTATTAGTCATACTTTTCTTTTACCCCTGGGGGACCATTTGCGATTAGCTTTCTTAAATCCAGATTGCTACTTGATTGGGAGAATATAGCCGCGCGGAATCGTAACTTCCCGCATTGGCCGTAAATGTCCAGTCGGCCGGGGCTGCTGCCAATTCCCAGGTCTGCCCCGGCACCCTGTTTCCAATGGTTCACTACCAACACGGTTTGACCGACTCCATGATTATGAACCTGCATCGGGCACGTCGCCGCCACGTACGGCACCCACCGGCAAACCGGTTCCGCCCATCAGGTTCGGCTCGGCCACTTTGTCCCAGGCAAAACGAAACGCGACTGGTTCTTTGACCAGGTCGGAGGTCAGGGTGACTTCGTCCCCTTTGATCGTGGCCACGGCCGGCTGAAAACCGTTCGACCCTGGGCCGATCAATTCAAAATGGGTCGGCGTTTTGCCATCCCGCGTTTTTAGACCACCGCCCGTGTTGTTGAACTTGATCTTTAATGCGCCGGCCGATGCTTGGTGGGATTCATAACCCGGACTATTGGCAACCAGGTCGGATCGACCGTAGTCATTCTTGAGGGCCAGCAGCGCCAACCGTTTACCCACATCCTGCTTGTTGGGCGGATGAATATCCTTGATCGTGGCAATATCGTTGATCACAACCATCCCTGTGTTGTCCACCAGGTCCTCAACGGCCGCTTGCTGCTCCCAGAAATTCGCCAACACGTGGGGCTCACTGCCGTAATTAAAAGGGGCAATCTGAACATAGTAGAAGGGGAACTTTTTCCCACCCCAAAGCTGCCGCCATCCCTCGATCAGCGCCTTTTTCTTTTCGGCGTACAACGACTCACTGTGATTCGATTCTCCCTGGTACCAGATCACTCCTCGAATCGGGAATCCGACCAGTGGATGGATCATGCCGTTGTACAACACGGTCGGTTCTTGATGAGACTTGAGTTTGGTCTCGGGCGTGCGGCTCATCACCAACTTGTAAATATCGGCCAACTCGGGAACGTCTTTGAATCCAATCGGGGCCACCCATGGTTCCACTCGGGTACCGCCCCAGGAAGAATTGACCAATCCGACCGGTACGTCGAGTTCTTTTTGCAGCTCGCGGGCCATGAAATAACCACAAGCGGTAAAATTGGCAGCCGT
>JABACA010000016.1:15370-51033 GCA_014237975.1 Mariniblastus sp.
TTGCACCTTGACCTGCTCGCCAGGTTCCGCCCAACCCCAAATCTTGATCGGCTGCTGTTGCTGAAAAACCATATGGTCACTAAAGAAACCAGGCAGACGAACATCGGCCCAGGCACTGGAAGTTGCAAACAAGGCAGTTAACAAGACAAATGTCCAGGCAAGCCGTCCATTACGTTCAAAAATTGTTTTCATGATTGTTCCTGATCAATTGGAAGTTTTGCGTCAAGCAAAACAGGGAGTTGAAATGTGGACATCCTTCTCGAACCTGTAATCTGAATTCATGAAAAAAAGCCTGTCAAATGGTTTCCGGTCTATAAATCGTTCAATTTTAACAGCCGGACGATAGATTCAGATAAAATGAAAGCTCACGCGACAAGGTTTTTATTGAATCCCCCCCCAACGGCTTAATTTGGCGCTATCGACGATTTCATCGAAATGCTTAGTCCGGCAACCAGCGATTGCAGTTAATAGCAGCTTCTCGGTAGCTATGCTAAACTGTTGATTCGACGTGCCAAAGTAAAATGTAACGATCTGGATCATCATGCGAATCACTCTCATCCCAATCATGATCGCTGCCTTGGCCGGCCCACCACTGAGGGCCGATGATGACACCTCTCTTCAATTCAACCGCGACGTACGTCCGATCCTGGCCAACAACTGTTACCCCTGCCATGGCTTCGATCAAACGACGCGGGAGGCCGGATTGCGGTTGGATACGGCCGAGGGCGCAGTGGCGGAACTCGAATCGGGTAGCGGGCGGGCGATCGTGCCGGGCCAAGCCGATGAGAGTATCCTGATCGCACGGATCCTGTCCACAGACGAAGATGAGCGGATGCCACCGGTTGATTCAGGCAAGAACCTGTCCGAATCGCAGCGAGAAACCCTTCGAAAGTGGATTAGCCAGGGCGCCCCCTATGAACAACACTGGGCGTTTGTCCCACCTCAACGGCAGCCCCGCCCTAAGGTGGTCAATGACGCATGGACCCGAAACCTGGTCGATCCATTCATCCTGGCCCGGCTGGAGAACGAGGGGTTGCAGCCAGCAGTCGAGGCCGATCGACGAACCCTGATTCGCCGCGTCGCGTTTGACACTACCGGTTTGCCGCCCACCCGAGATGAAATCCAACAATTCCTGCAAGACATGTCGCAGGACGCGTATGAAAAAATGGTTGACCGATACCTGGCATCTGATCGCTATGGTGAACATATGGCGCGCCAGTGGTTGGACCTGGCCCGTTACGCCGACACCAGTGGCTACCAGTACGATCAAGAACGGACGATGTGGGTCTGGCGGGACTGGGTGATTCATGCCTACAACCAGAATATGCCGTTTGACGAATTCACCCTGCAGCAGTTGGCAGGTGACCTGCTGCCCGATCCGCAACCCCAACAGATTTTGGCAACTGGCTTTAATCGCAACCATCCGATTACGATCGAAGGAGGTGTGATTGACGAGGAGTACCGCACCGAATACGTCATCGACCGCTTGAACACGACGGCGACCGTTTGGATGGGCCTGACCGTCGGCTGCGCCCGTTGCCACGACCACAAGTTTGATCCACTTTCACAAAAAGAGTTCTATCAACTCTCGGCCTTCTTCAACCAGCTGCCGGAACGGGGACTCAACGGTTTCGATCCGAAACAGCGGATCGTATCTCCATTGGCCCAGCCACACGATGCCGCCACACTGGCCAAGATCAAGGCGCTCAAGGAAGCATTGGCGGTAGCACAGCGGCCGGTCGATGACCAGGCACTGGCGGGCTGGACCGAGAGCATCCGCACGGCCCCTGCCAGCCAGTGGGATGTATTGACACCGCTGCAGATGAAATCGACCGGTGGTTCCCAACTCACCCAACAACCCGACCAGTCGTTTATTGCCGGCGGAGCGAATCCGCAAAAAGACACCTACGAGATTAATTCGACCAGCCAAGAAACGGGGATAACAGCCGTCCAGCTGGAGTGCCTGACGGACCCTTCACTGCCAGGCGGAGGCCCCGGTCGACATAGCAACTCGAATTTTGTGCTGAGTGAATTCGAGTTGGTAGCCGTTTCGATCAAGGATCCTGCCAATCGCAAGTCGATCAAGTTCAGCCGGGCCAGGGCAGACTATTCCCAGGCCAACTATCACATCAACAATGCGATTGATGGCAGCGTCGCGGGCAACAATGGCTGGGCCGTTGATGGCCCCACCCGCAAACAGTCCGCCACCGCCATGTTCGTGGCGGCTGAACCGTTCGGATACGACGGCGGAACCGAACTGCAGTTTCGGCTGCGACACGAAGCGAGTTTCGCCACGCATGGAATCGGCCGACCGCGCCTGTCGATCACTCGGAAGAATCCTGCTCAGCTTGCATTTGAACCAACGCCCGAGGCCATTCGACGGATCGCCACGATGGAACCGGCCGAACGCTCCGCAGGGGAAACGGCCGAATTCAAAGCGTTTATCCAAAAGGAACTTGCCGCCCAGGCCAAGCGTTTACAAGCCGAAATCTCCCAGCTGAACCCGACCAACCAGTACCCGCCTACCATGATCATGCAGGACATGCCCACGCCTCGAGCAACGCACGTCCTGGAGCTTGGCCAATACGATCGCCGTGGTGAGGCCGTCCCGGCGGGCGTGCCGGATGTATTGAACCCGATGGCATCCGGCTCACCGCAAAATCGACTCGGCTTTGCCCAGTGGCTGGTCGACCCCGCGCATCCACTGACGGCCCGGGTCGCTGTCAATCGTTACTGGCAACAGATTTTTGGAACGGGCATTGTCAAGACTGCCGAAGATTTTGGCACTCAGGGAGAATGGCCAACCCACCCGGCGTTGCTGGATGAGTTGGCAAGGGAGTTCATCGAATCCGATTGGAACGTCAAGTCCATGTTGCGACTGTTGCTCACGTCGGCCACCTATCGTCAATCGGCCAACCTCTCCGAATCGTTGCGGGAACGCGATCCCGAAAACCGTTTGCTGGCCCGTGGACCAAGGTATCGACTCGATGCCGAAGAGATCAGGGACCAGGCGCTAGCCGTCAGCGGCTTGTTGGTGGACAAGGTCGGCGGGCCCAGCGTTTATCCCTACCAGCCGGCCGGGCTGTGGTTGGAATTGAACAACCGACCAGGTTTATCGAAGGAATACAAACCGGGCCAGGGCAATGCCTTGTACCGTCGTGGAATGTATACATTTTGGAAACGAACCGTACTCTCCCCGATGCTCAGAACATTCGACGCGCCGGGTCGTGAATTCTGCACGGTCCGCCGCTCCCGAACCAACACGCCGCTGCAAGCTCTGTTGTTGCTGCAGGGGCCGCAGTTCGTCGAAGCGGCTCGACAGCTGTCCGCGCGCATGATGATCGAGGGAGGGGAGAGCCCCGAGTCGCGCATCTCGCTTGGTTTTGAACTCGTCACGGCCCGTCAGCCAAATCCACAGGAACTTAAAATCATGACGCAACTTTACCAAGAACGTCTGCGTCAATTCCAACAGAACCAAGAGACTGCCTTGAACATGTTGAACGTAGGAGAATCGCCGCGGGATACTCGCCTGGACGTGGCAGAACACGCAGCTTGGATGGCCGTGGCCAGGCTGTTGCTCAATCTGGACGAGACGATCAATAAGGGCTAAATAAAATGGATCCAGTCACCCAATCGAAGCTGATCGAAAATCGTCGCCAGTTTTTTGGACGGTCGACCACCGGGATTGGTTCTTTGGCGCTGGCCTCCCTGCTGAACCCTGGACTTTTTGCTGCAACGGGGAACAACGACAAGTCACAAAACGGGTTGGCCGGCAGTCCCCATTTTGCGCCGCGCGCCAAACGGGTGATCTACCTGCTGCAATCGGGCGCCCCGTCGCAAATGGAACTACTGGACTACAAGCCGACCCTCAAAGACCGACACGGCCAGGAGTTGCCGGAAACGATTCGCCAAGGGCAACGCCTGACCGGGATGACGTCCGGACAGAAGAGTTTTCCGATCGTGAATCCTCCCTTTAAATTTCAGCAACATGGTGAGAGCGGGACCTGGATCAGTGACCTGCTGCCCCACACGGCCAAGGTGGTTGATGACATCTGTGTCATCAAATCGATGCATACCGAAGCGATCAATCATGATCCGGCCATTACGTTTTTCCAATCGGGCCACCAACAACCGGGTCGACCCAGTATCGGTTCCTGGTTCAGTTACGGACTGGGAAGTGAAAATGCCGACTTGCCAGCCTTCGTTGTGTTGTTGTCGAAAAATACTTTTTACCAGGCCCAACCGATCTACTCCCGCCTGTGGGGCAGCGGATTTCTGCCTTCCAACCACCAAGGCGTCAAGTTTCGCAGCCAGGGCGACCCGGTTCTTTATCTCAAGGATCCCACCGGGACCGACCGCGCCAGTCGCCGCCAGATGCTGGACTCACTGGCCCAGATGAACCAAATCCGCGCCACAGAAATAGGAGATCCCGAAATTCAAACTCGCATCAAGGCTTACGAAATGGCCTACCGGATGCAGATGTCGGTTCCGGAACTGGCCGATGTTTCGGACGAACCCCAAAGTACCTTTGATCTTTACGGTGAGGATGCCCGCACACCCGGTTCGCATGCGGCCAACTGCCTGCTGGCTCGCAGGTTGGCCGAACGCGATGTTCGATTTATCCAGATCTTCCACCGGGGTTGGGATCATCACAGCAGCCTGGCCAAACATATCCCGGTGCTATGCAAGGAAACGGACCAGGGAACGGCCGCATTGATTACCGATCTCAAACAACGGGGCATGTTGGACGATACGCTCGTTATCTGGGGAGGTGAGTTTGGCCGTACCGTCTATTCCCAGGGTGGGATTGGAAATTACGGCCGCGATCACCACCCTCGCTGTTTTTCCGTTTTCTTTGCGGGTGGCGGGGTTCAAGGCGGCATCTCTTACGGCAAGACGGATGAGTTCTGTTACAACATTGTTGAAAACCCGGTCCACGTGCACGATTTTCACGCCACCATCCTGCATGCCATGGGGGTCGATCATGAACGATTGACCTATCGTTTCCAGGGGCGCGATTTTCGCTTGACCGACGTGCATGGCAAAGTCGTGAAAGACATCCTGATTTGACCCGCCGCGACATGCCAGTGAGATCCTGGATTCCCGTCACCCAAACTAAAACTGCGGTAATACAAATGCCTTGGCAAATTCTCGGAACGCATTTCCTTTTATCATCCCTTTCTCTGTTGGCAGGAATCTCCACCGCCCAAGCTCAATTCGCTGACTGGCAGTACCAGGCCCCGATCCACATTCTGACCACGCCCGAGGGTGCCGAGCTGGCTGAGTCTGCGATCGTGAAAGATTTTCCGTTACTGGTTCGATTGGATCGGGATCATTTTGAGTTCGATCAGGCACAGCCAGCGGGTGAAGACATCCGTTTCTCTTCCGGTGGCCAGGCATTGTCTTACGAAATAGATCACTGGGATCCGAAACAGGGTCGCGGGGCTTGCTGGGTGCGGGTTCCCCGGATCGAGGGAAATGCCATTCAGGCGATCCAACTGCATTGGGGAAACCCGAAGGCCCGTTCGGAATCGGACGGCAGTAAAGTTTTTAACCAGAGCAATGGCTACCTGGCCGTGATGCATATGAATGACCCGGTCAGCGACTCGGTGGGAAAGCTGTCCTGCACGAATGCCGATTCGACCGCCATCGATGGACTGATGGGCCCGGCACGGCATCTTGCCGAAGGTCAGGGAATCGAGTGCGGCGAAAAGATAGACCATTTTCCGACCGGTTCCACGCCACATAGTACCGAGGTCTGGTTTCGCACGTCCAAGCCGAATTCGCGACTCGTTGGCTGGGGTACGGAGGAAGGTCAAGGCAAAGTGGTGATGCATTTCCGCAGCCCACCCCATATCGATATGGACTGCTACTTTTCCGACGGCAATGTGACGAGCCAGGGACGGATCCCGCTGGGAGACTGGGTCCACGCGGCCCACACCTACCGGCAGGGTGAACCAAAAATCTACATCAACGGCCAGTTGGACGGAGAAACCGACCATCGCGCCACACCGCTGGCCATCAACCGCCCGGCGCGAATGTGGATTGGCGGCTGGTACAAGCACTACCAGTATGACGGTGACATTGACGAGGTGCGTATTTCCAACGTTGCCCGCTCGGCCAACTGGTTGAAACTGCAGTACGAAAACCAGAAGCCGTTACAAACGGTGGTGGGACACCCGGTTCGCGCCGGAACAAAATTCGCCGTCTCCCCACGCCAGGCAAAACTGGGTGAAAACCAGAGCCAGGTCTTTCAGGCCGATGCGGACGGTGCGCTGAAGGTCTGCTGGATTTTGAAAACGGGCGAACAGCAGCAGATCGTCGCTGTCGACCAACACAGCTTTACACTAACCACCCCGCGGGTCACGGCCGAGCAGGATTTGGCACTTCAATTTAAGGCCCTTTATCCCTCCGGTGAAAAAACGATTGATATTCCCGTCACCGTTGCCAACTCGATCGCCGAGCCACAGTTCACGCTCACCGCCCCGGCCGAGTGGGACGGCAGATCCACACTACAACTCACTCCCCGGATCACGAACCTGGCCGAATTAAAGCAACACGCCGCCGACGACCTGAACATCGATTGGTCGGTCGACAAAATCGCCACGGTCAAGACGATCGATGCCGATCATCTTCAGCTGCATCGCGCCCAGAACAGCGGCACCCTGATCGTTACGGCCACGGTGGATAACGGGGGACAGCCAACCCGGCGTTCGGTGTCGATCGACGTCACGGAACCGGCGTCCGATCCGTGGGTGCAACGGCAACCGGGCGCCGATGAAAAACCGGTCGATCACCAGTTTTTTGCCCGCGATGACACAAACCGGGGAACACTTTATTACAACGGTAAACTGGCAGCACCTGCCGACAAGGTATTCCTGAAGGTTTACGCCAACGACAAACTTTACCAGGAACAAACCGCGGTTCCGGACGACCAGCTTCGCTATCGATTATCGGTCCCGCTGGAACCGGGATTGACCGAGTACCGGGTCGAATTCGGCGTGGCCCGTGGGGGAAACTCCGAAGTCCTGGAGCGCGTCGACGACCTGGTCTGCGGCGACGCATACATCATCCAGGGACAATCCAATGCCGAGGCGTTCGATATGGGACGCGCCGTCAACCCGTACACCAGTCGCTGGATCCGCAGTTTTGGCAGCCCACAAACGGGCGAAGCGCAGGCTCGCACCACGACCTGGGGCAACGCCGTTTCGTTTGACCAGGAAGGTTGGGATTTGCAAATCGGCTACTGGGGCATCGAGCTGGCTCGAAAACTGGTCGAGCAACACAAGATCCCCATCTTTATTATCAACGGGGCCAAGGGGGGGACCCGCATCGATCAGCATCAACGCAATCCGCAAGATCCGACCGACGTCACGACGATCTACGGTCGCCTGCTCTGGCGGTTGCAGCAGGCGGGCCTGACCCATGGCGTGCGGGGCGTGCTGTGGCATCAAGGAGAAAACGACCAGGGCGCGGCCGGACCGACCGGGGGCTACGGTTGGGAGTCATACCAGGATTACTTCGTCGAACTGGCGGCGGCCTGGAAGCAGGATTACCCCAACCTGCAAAACTACTACGTCTTCCAGATCTGGCCGCGGGCCTGCGCCATGGGCAAACATGGATCGGACAACATGCTCCGCGAAGTTCAACGGCAACTGCCCGAGCTGTTCTCCAATTTGCATACGATGTCGACCCTCGGGATTCGACCCGGGGGTGGTTGCCATTACCCGGCCGAGGGTTACGCGCAGATCGCCGAGCTAATCTATCCGCTGGTCGCCCGCGATTATTACGGGGCCAACTTCTTTCAATCGATCACGGCCCCCAACCTGGTCGAGGCCCGTTTTACCAACAACACGAAGAATGAAATCGAGCTCGTCTTCGACCAGCAGGTTGCCTGGCAGGAGGGTGCGGCCGAACTTTTCCAGTTCGACACGGACGGGGGCAAAGTCGTGGCCGGCAACGTTGATGGTCGGGTCGTGACCCTGAAAACCGAGGGGGTCGAACGGGCGACCCGCATCACTTACATCGACGGAAGAAACTGGAATGAGAAAAAAACACCTTTGCGAGGCAAGAACGGGATCGCCGCCTTTTCCTTCTGCCAGGTACCGATTGAGCCGGAGGCGGACTAACCGGATGTGGATCGAAAACCGTTTTCCTCTCGAGGCTTCCCAACCAAGATTTGTTAAAACTGCCAAACATCGACTATACTGGAATCGTTGATGTACTCGGTGTTCTCAACCGATCAGCCAAACATTTATGCTGCTACTATTGCCAATGAACCGATCACGTTCAGGGAAATCGAACCCGTTCATCGACCGTCCGACTTGGTTGACCGTCACGATCGTCGTTTGGCTGGTCGGCCCAGGTTTGAGCCAGGAACCTGGTGCTGAAGATATCGATTTTTTCGAGAACAAGATCCGGCCCGTTCTGGTCGAACATTGTTATGAGTGTCACGGCCCCGAAGCCGACCCAATCGAGGCCAATCTCCGTCTCGATTCACTCGACCGGCTGTTAAAGGGGGGTGACAGTGGGCCGGCGGTAACACCCCGCGACCATGACGCCAGCCTGCTGTTATCGGCACTCGAGTACGATGCGTTCGAGATGCCTCCCTCGGGAAAGCTGCCCGAATCGACGATTGCCCATTTTAAGACCTGGATCGAAAAAGGAGCCCCCGTTCCGGCATCCTTCCGAAATCAAAACGGAAACGCGGCCAACGTTCTGGCCGAAACGGCCATCGATTGGGACCAAGCGCGACAGCACTGGGCTTTCCAGCCGATCGAACCGGTGACCAAGCCGACCGTTAAAGAGAAGCGGTGGAACCTCAACCCGATCGACGCGTTCGTCTACCACCGCCTGGCCCAAGAGGGCCTGCAACCGAGCGGCTCCGCCAACCGGCACACCCTCGTCCGCCGGGTCTACCTGAACCTGGTCGGTATCCCGCCCACGATCGACCAGGTCGACACATTTGTCAATGACGAATCGCCCGATGCTTATGAGCAATTGGTTGAACGGTTGCTCGCATCGCCCCGTTACGGTGAGCGGTGGGGGCGGCACTGGCTCGATGTGGTTCGCTACGCCGATTCCAACGGCGCCGATGAAAACCATCCTTACCCGTTTGCCTGGCGGTACCGCAATTATGTGATCGATGCATTCAACCAGGACTTGCCCTACGACCAGTTCCTGATTGAGCAATTGGCGGGCGATCTTCTACCGAGTGTCGATGATCACGAGCAGAACAATCGTCGACTGGCGGCCACCACGTTCCTGGCGATGGGGATCAAGATCGATGCCGAACAGGACCAGGAAAAAAAACGGGCCGACATCATCGACGAACAACTCGACACGATGGGGCGCTCCCTGCTGGGGATGACGATCGGCTGTGCCCGCTGTCACGATCACAAGTTCGACCCGATCCCGACCCGCGACTACTACGCCCTGTCCGGCATTCTCCGTAGCACCAACCTGGAGAACCGAAAACTCGGCTCGGACGAGGCAGACCAGGCAGAACACGATTTGGCCTCGACGACCGACACGATCAAACAACTCCGCAACCAGGAACGCGAGCGAATCATCGCCGCTTCCAGGGACAAAATCAAATCGTACGTAACGGCCGCCAGGCAGGTTCGCCGCTGGCAACGACTGCAGGCCGCCGAGAAGATCGAGGACCGCCTGGACGAGACGATCAAGGGTTCCCGGCTGATGCCGGTCGGTGAAATCCTCGATCGCGGGGACTTCGAGGTAGCCGGCGTCTGGCTGGATGCCGAGTCGTTCAACCGGGGCGATGCGGCGATCGACAACGAGCGGTACGGCGCGGGAATCGGCATCGTCTCGGACAAAGGGGGTGGCGAGACGTGGGTCGAGTACGATATCGATCTGCCGCAGGCGGGCCTGTACCAGGTCGAGTTTCGCTACGCGGCTGAAAACCCGCGCCCCGGCCAACTGTCGGTCAACGGGCACGTGGTGCATGAGGCCAGCATGGCCGAAGTGACCGGCAGCTGGATGCCCGACACGCAGACCTGGTTTGTCGAGGGACGTTTCCAATTCGAACAGGGCAAGAACGTCCTCCGCTTCGAAGTGGCTCCCAACATGTCGCATCTCGATCAATTGATCATTGCCCAAGTCACTCCTGCCAAGCGAAAACAGAAAGAGAAAGCGCCGACCGACCCGATCGACCCGATAGAAACGCCCGGGGAAATTGCAACTCGAGAGAAGCTGGATCTATCGGTCCTGCTCGCCTGGTCCGCGCTGATTCGAAATCAGGATCCCTCCAGTACCAACACCCCGACATTCACTCCAGACCAATTACTGGCGGCCGCAGGACCTTTGGCCGATGTCGATCGGGCCGAACCTTATTTTGCCGAAACGATCCGGCAACAACTGGTCGAGCTGCGGCAAAAGCTGGCCGAACTGGAAAAGCAACAGCAGGCGCTCAACGAACCGCAGTTGATGGTGGTCGCCGATGGAACGCCAGCCGACGCGGCCGTCTTTATCCGGGGCAACCACCGGCAGAGCGGAGCGGTCGTCCCGCGACGTTTCCTGACGGTCGTCTCGGGTGAACAACAGGAACCGTACCCGGCCGACCAGAGTGGCCGCCTGCAACTGGCCCGCTCGATCGCCTCGGCCGACAATCCATTGACCGCGCGGGTGATGGCCAACCGCGTCTGGCGCTGGCACCTGGGACGCGGAATCGTCGAATCGACCGACAATTTCGGACTGACCGGCGCCACGCCGACCCACCCGGAGCTGCTCGATTTCCTGGCCCAGTACCTGGTCGATCACCAGTGGTCGATCAAGGCCCTGCAACGACTAATCCTCTCATCGCAAGTCTACCGCATGGCGCACCAGAGTTCGGACCAGGCGGCCACGATCGACCCGGAAAACCGGCTCCTGTGGCGCTGGCCCCGACGGCGGATGGAAGCCGAGGTGTTGCGCGACAGCTTGCTGCACATCAGCGGGAAACTCGACACATCGACCGGCCAGGCATCGGTCGGCCACGTGACGACCGCCAACCCCTCGCCGACCGACCTGGACAACAACCAGAAGTACTACGAGGAGTCACCGCTGAGGTCGGTCTACCTGCCGATCGTGCGGACCAACGTCTTCAAGTTCTTCCGCCTATTCGATTTCCCCAACCCGGCGGCGCCCAAGGGGAACCGGGACGCGACCACCGTTCCGACCCAGGCCTTGTTCCTGATGAACAGTAACTGGGTGCGTCAGCTGGCCACCGAGTGGGCCGAGCAGGTCACAGCCGAGGAAACCTCGCCCGAAAAACGGATCGGGAAAATCTACCTGGCCGGGTTGGGACGCCTGCCCAGTCGCTCCGAAACGGAACTGGCCCGCCAGTTCATCGAGCAGGAGCCCGACCCGTGGCCCGTCTTGTGCCACGGCATTTTCATGCTGAATGAATTCATGTACATCGAGTGAGCCATCCATGATCAACCGCAGAGAATTACTCAATCGATGGTGTGTCGGATTTGGCGGGCTGGCGCTCAACCAGCTGCTGGCCGAACAGGCCTTCGCCCGTGACGATCGGCCGGAGGAAGGCCCCCGGCCCCACTTCCCGGCCACGGCCAAGCGGATCATCTTCCTGTTCATGCATGGCGGACCGTCGCATGTCGACCTGTTCGACCCGAAACCGGAACTGACCAAGCGGAACGGGGAAAAACCACCATTTAAACGGACTCGCGTCCAGTTCGCCGCGCGGGGCAACCTGCTCGGATCGCCCTGGAAATTCCGAGCGACCGGTCAGAACGGCCTGCCGATGAGCGAGCTGTGGCAACACCTGCCGGAAGTGTCGGACGAACTCTGCATGTTGCACAGTGTCTGTGACACCAACGTGGCCCACGGCGGCGCCTGCATGAAACTGTTCACCGGCAGCGATTCGAAGCTGCGGCCGAGCATGGGATCCTGGATCAGTTACGGCCTGGGCAGTGAGAACAAGAACCTGCCCGACTTTATCACGATCTGTCCCTCCAGCCTGCATGGGGGCGTCGACAACTTTGGTAACGCCTTCCTGCCATCGATCCACCAGGGTGTCCCACTGGGAGAGCCGGGCTACCCGAATTCCCTGGCCAAGGATGCCAAGTTCCGATTCCTGAAAAGCGAGTTCGCCACCCGCCAGCAACAGCGGCGGCAACTCGACTTCCTGCAGCAACTCAATCGGCAACACCAGCAGCAACAGGGGAGCGACTCCGACCTGGCAGCGCGGATCGAATCGTACGAGATGGCCTTCCGCATGCAGACGGCCGCACCCGAGGCGATCGACCTGGCCAGCGAAACGGCCGACACGCGGCAACTGTACGGACTGGACAACAAGCAGACCGAGAACTTTGGCCAGATGTGTTTGCTGGCTCGCCGCTTTGCCGAGCGGGGCGTCCGTTTTATCCAGGTCAGTCACTCCCACAGCCTGCCGTTTAACAACGAACAGTGGGACCAACACTCCCACCTGAAACAGGGACACGAGATCAACGTCGGCCAGATCGACAAACCGATCACCGGCCTGATCAAGGACCTCAAGGCGCGGGGGCTGCTGGAAGATACGCTGGTCCTGTGGGGGGGCGAGTTTGGCCGCACACCAACTTCCCAGGCGGGCGACCCGAAGATCATCGGCCGCGACCATCACCCCGAGGGGTTCACGATGTGGATGGCGGGCGGCGGCGTCAAAGCCGGTTTTCGCTATGGAAAAACCGATGAATTCGGCTACTATGCCGTAGAGAACCGGATGACGATCCACGACCTGCACGCCACGATTCTGCACCTGATGGGGATCAACCACGAACAGCTGACGTACCAGTATGCGGGCCGCGATTTTCGACTGACGGACGTCTACGGCAAAGTGGCTCGGCAGATCATCGCCTAGGGACCAGCATGGCATACGATTTTAAATTTAACGTCGACCTGGTTGTGATGAGCCCTACACTGGACCTCGGTTTCCCGACCGAACGTATCGGATTAACGCCTGACCAAGAGGCAACGGTTGGGGAAAAAGCAACTCTAAAAACAGGCGTTTACTCATGAGAATAATTCTTGCTCTATTTGCCTTTTGTTGGTGTGCTCCGTTACTGGCTGCGGAAGAACCAACACCACCCAATATCGTTTTCTTCTTTGCCGATGATCAGACTGCCAGCTCACTCGCCTGCTATGGTCACCCCCTGGTCAAAACACCGACCATCGATGGGCTGGCTGCCCGTGGTACGAGATTCTCCAATGCCTGCGTCAGCCAGTCGATCTGCTGGGTCAGTCGCACCACGGTCCTGACCGGTCTCACCGGACGCAGTTATGGCACGCCGGGCAGACATGATGCTGCCCGCCCCGAGGCGGTCCGGGAGCTCTATGTCGACCTGCTTCGCAAGGCTGGTTACCGGACTGGTTTTGCCGGCAAGTGGCACGCTAAGATGCCCAAGGGCTGGAAGCCGGAGGATCATTTTGATGTCTTTCACCGGATTGGTCGCAATCCTTTCTACAAGAAACAACCCGATGGTTCCCTGCGTCACGAGACCGAGTTGATCGTGGATCGCGGTATTGAGTTTCTTGAAAATCAGCCCAAGGACCAGCCTTTCGCTCTGAACATGTGGTTTAACGCCTGTCATGCGGAAGATAGCGACCGGCGACCCGGCATCGGCCATTTTCCCTGGCCACGGGCAGTCGATGGCTTGTACGAAAAAGATGAGATGGCTCCGCCCCGACTGAACGATCCCGAGATTTTTGAGAACCAGCCGACTTTTCTGAAGACCACGATCAACCGTGAACGCTTCTTCTGGCGCTGGAACACCGATACCAAGTACCGTACGAACATGCGAGCCTACCTGCGGATGGTGAGCGGAATCGACCATGCCATGGGGCGTTTCCTCAAGGCCCTGGAAGCGAAGGGACTGGCAGACAATACCATCATTGTCTACACCGCCGATAACGGTTACCACATGGGCAACCGTGGATTCGCAGGCAAGTGGTCCCATTACGAGGAATCGCTGCGGGTGCCGATGATTGTCTTCGATCCCCGGGTTGATGAGTCGGCTCGTGGACAAGTCGTCGACTATTCTGCCCTCAACTTGGACCTTCCCTCGACGTTCCTTGATTGGGCCGAAGTGGCCGTCCCGGAGCGTTACCAGGGGCACAGCCTGAAGTCGATTGTTTCGACCGGAAAGGCCGACGACTGGCGCAAACAGACGTTTCATGAACATTTCGCGGTGCGTTCACGCATTCCTGCTTTCGAGGGATTGCGTACGGACCGCTACAAGTACGTTCGTTACGTCGATGAGGGGAACTACGAGTTCCTTCACGATCTCAAGGAAGACCCCGACGAATTGACTAACTTTGCCCAGGACCCCAAGTACAGTAAGACGCTCGGGGAATTTCGCAAACGGACCGACAAACGAGTCGCTGAACTGGGTGGGCCCCTGCTGCCCCTGCAAGGAAATCTGTCAACCTCCACGCCACCAAAACCGGTGGCAGCGGCAACCGTTGCCAACCGTCCGGAAGCGAACGGGTTTTCCAAGCTCATCGGTCCCGGTAACCCGCTTCGTAGCTGGTCGGGCGACTCGAAGTTTTGGTCGCACAAGGATGGAGTACTCATCGGGAAAGCCGATGGCACGTTGAAGATGAACCGTTTTATCACCTGGAAAGTTGCTACCGTTCGCAATTTTGACTTGCGAGTCAAGGTGCGGGTTTCCAAGGGAGGTAACAGTGGAATTCAATACCGCAGCGCTCACGCTCCCGAACGCGGGATCGACGTGGTGGCTGGCTACCAGTGTGATATCGTGGCCGACAAACCTGAATACAACGGCATGCTCTATGAAGAAAAGGGCCGACGCATTCTCTCTCACACGGGTGAGAAGGTGATTGTTGATCCCAAGGGCGACCGGTGGGTGGTCGGAAAGTTTGAAGTCAAGGAATTCGCTCCCGGTCAGTGGCACGAGTATCGCATCCTGGTGGAAGGGAACCGTCATCGTCACTGGATCGATGGACATCCTACTGCTGACCTTATCGATTTCGACGAACAAGGCAGGTCTCTGGATGGCGTGCTTGCCATGCAGGTCCATGTTGGACCACCCATGACGATTGAATTCAAGGAGATGCTCATTAAGCATCTGCCCGATGATCTGCCGCTGCTGCAATCCAAGGATCACCCCATCCCTGCCGACGCGCATGGTGTACGTCCCCAGGGCCGTCTGCCCAAGGACTGGAAAGCGCCCCTCTATCCGCGGGAAGGATTTGGCGAGCCGCCTGCCAACCGGGTCGACTAGTCAACCCTTCCCAGGGCCGATCATCCCTTATCGATCTGATTCTCGTCGATCTTCAGGATACCGTGCTTCGTCGTTACTCCGCCTAATGACTTACCCAACTTGGCCGGTCTTGTTGCTAAAGAGGGCACGCAAGGTAAAAAACAAGAGGACGACGATGCCCGACAGGGCAAGGAAGCCCTGCAACGAGAACACGGTCTCCACCAACCCAACCAATAAACCGATGCAGGCCAAGAACAGAAAAAATAATGCAAACAGTTGAAAAAGCTCTTCCATCTCTTCTCCTCGGTTAAGGATTCTCATGTCCACCAACCTGTGCGAAATGCAGAGCCTAACGTGCCAATTGTTCCTGTAACGGCCATCCATTGCGAGACGAAACGTCTTGCAATGTGATGTGGTTCACGGAATTCAACCGATGTAAGGGTAGACCGTTGGCGCTGCCGCGTTGACAGACATTCCCTGGCCAGCCACCAGCGCAGCGCGGCAAGAGAGGGCCTTAGCGCGGAATCTCATTCAACGTGTAGTACGCATCGGCGTGCAACAGCGACTCGTTTTCTGCCGAACGCATCTGGGGCAGGTGAAACTCGTGCACGTGCCCCGGCACGCGTCCCTCGACCATGAGGTCAACCTGCAATCCATCCTCCGAAACGGTGACCGACGTCACCTGCGGAGTCGCCTGGTCGACCTCGGGGCTGCCGTAACCTTGCTGGTAGACGTGGGTAAAGGTGGCCATCTGATAAACGTCCGCCTCGCCGGCAATTTTCAGGTCGACCGGCTTGGTGAACGTCAAGCGAAATCCGTCGGGCCGGGCGGTGACCGTCTTGATCTCAAAGGGGACCTTGCCGGTCCAATCGAGTCGCTGGATCGCATAGGCGCGGGGACCCCGCACGGGCCAGCCACGGTTCGTGCCCCCGGCGATCAGGTCGCCCCCTGGCGTGAACTGCAGCGCGAGTAGACCCGTATCGAACCCCTCGCGAAACGGATAACAAGCGCCTTGCCAGACGCCGTTAATCTTTTCAGTGGTCGCCCGCATCACGACACCCAGGCTAAAATCGCCGATAAAGATCTGGTTCTCAAACGGGCCAAATTTCCCACCCGTCCGGTCGACAACGAATCCGGAGATCGAACGGCCCATCCGCTTGTACGGAAAGACAACGGCGTACGGCACGAGTTCCTTGACCCGCTTCCGCTCGATCTCCAACCGCGAGTTGGAGTTCGGCTGAACGGGTGCGGGGCCCATCTCGGGGGCGAGCTCGTACGAGTTGAAACTGATTGGATGCCCCATAAAGCCGCCCGGCTCTAAAACTTTCAAAGAGCAGGAACCGTTCCAGGGTCCCTGGCTCTCGGCGTAGAACATCACGCCATGCTCGTTGGGACCAATTCCACACGGGCTGCGAATGCCGCTGCAAACGGGAATCGTCTTGCCGTCGGGCGTCACCTTCAGGCACCAGCCGCGAAACGGCGCCTTGGAGTGGTACGATTCGCTAAGGCACAGAGCGACCCAGACGTTCCCCTCGACATCCGGCTTGGAACCGAAGGCGAATTCGTGGTAATGCCGAAAGCCCCAACGGTCGCTGAGGGTTTCAAATTTGTCCGCCTGGCCATCCCGATCCGTATCGGTGATGCGCGTCACCTCGGCTTGCTGGGTGACCGTCATCGCCCCATCGCGGTACGCCATGCCAAACACTTCGTCCAGACCGCTGGCAAACTTTTCATACTCGGTTTGGGGATGCTCATCAAAGGCACCACGAACCATAAAGATATCGCCCCGCCGAGTCGCCACGGCCAAACGTTCCCCGTCCGGCATCACCTCGAAGCTGCCCGCCTCGACCGCCATCCCCTCGGGAATCGGCACCTCGACCATCTTGTAATATTCCGATTCGGCCTCGGCCGTTCCCCAGTACTCGCCGAGCGGTTGCTGTTGGGGCATGCAGACCAGGCTGATCCAGAGCATCGATTGACAGGCAGTGGTGATCATCGGTTTCCTTTACTCATGCTTCGATTTAAAGTTCATTCGTTTCATGACGTTGGTCGGTCGGCCGCGGCTCACTTGAATCGATATTCCAGGATCAAGGTCTGCGGCTGGCCCGGGGCCAGCGAGAGGGGAACTTGTATCCGTTGACCCTCCTGCCAGTCGACCCGCTCAACTTTTTGTGGGGTGACCAGGCGGACCTCCAGCTCGGGCCCCAGTCTGAACCAACCCTCGTTGGCATCATCGATCTTGTCGGCCTGGCCGATGCGGAACAACAATTGGTCTCGATCCTCGGTCGCTGTAAACGTCAATTCTCTCCGCAACAGTACTTCCTCGCTCCCCGGTTGGACCACCGGCCGGAAGAAATCACGGACGTCCACGTTATCGAACCGGTACTGCAACGTCGGCCGCCGCTCCTTGTCCAGCTCGTACCCTTGGAACTGATGGTTGGGGGGGCGACCGTCGTCGACCAACCAAGGTTGATCCGCGTCGTCCAGTTCCGGGCCCGTCGGCAGAGTAACGGGGCGACCCATCGGTCTGACATTGCCCGAACCCTGGCCCATCCAGACTCCGCCCGGATCGGCGAATTTCCCTTTCCAGAGCAAGCCGAGTCGCATCTGCTCCGCATCGAACGCCAGGTTCACCCCACCCGGGTAACCGACGCCGATGCCCCGCTTGCCGATGTCGGGATATTTGCGGCGCAACATCCGCGGCGTATTGGTCACCACGATCTCCAGTGGCTCCCGCACCACACCTCGGGGTGTACCGGCCTGTCGCCCGTCGATCAGGTACTGCCACAGCGCCTCGATTTGTGTCGACGCATCACCTTTGAGATCTTTTCGAATCGCTACGCCGCCCGGCCAGAAGGAGGGCATCACTGTGTTCGGACTGAATTTTTGCGGGAACATCATGTATTGATGGAACCAGTCTTTCTCGAGCCGCTCGGCCATCTCGGTCAGGTCGACCGCCGGCATCGTGTCGGACAGCTTGTACTTGTAGGTATGACAGGCGACGCAGTTCAAACCTTGGTTTCCCGCCAACTCCAAACCGGTCTTGCGCATCTCCTTCTGGTCATCAAACTTGGGAAACGAGGTTTCCGAAAGCGTGTCCGTATCGCGAAATGAATCGACCAGATGCCCTACGTTACCTTCACCGAATTGGGGCATCCGTGTTTTCATATAGGGCCGGATCGAGCGGCCGTTGACCAACACATCCCGCATCCATTCCGCTTTCAATTTGGCCCCCGCGCCAGAGAGTGTGGGTGGAATTCGACCTTGTTCGCCCAAATTCATATTGGTCGTTCCAAAATAAGGATTCCGCTCCGCAGACACACCACCCATCCCATCGCGTTCATGGCACGCCAAACAATTAAACGAGTGAAGGGCCGCACTGATCTGTTGATCCTTCGGCGCTGTTGTCAACGGTTTCCCAATGGCCGATTGAATTAATTTGATTTGATTCGCGTCCAGTTCGAACGCAGGCCACGCTCCAGAGCTACCAGACAAACAACCCGAGTCCACTTCGGCCAGTTCCAGGCTGACCTGGTCCGCAGTAAATGACGGTCGTTGAGCGACATTGGAGTGGCAGGCATGACACTTCAGTTCCTCAAACAGCTCCTTGCCTTTGGTCACCAATGCCAGGTTTGTCTCGATGGGTGCGACAACCTTGGTTGCTTTTTGTAACAGAAAGCTCGCCAAGTCCGTCGCCTCCCAATGGGTCAACTGCATATCGGGCATTCTGCCCGAAGGCCGAACAGCCAGCGGGTTTTCAAGAAACTCCACCAGTCCATCGATATTGTATTTCGCCGACAAGTCACCCAGCGGAGTCGAATCGTCCATCGGCAATTCTTCGGCAGAAGGGTTGCGAGGCGCGTGGCAAGCCACACAGCCCACTGAGTGAAATATTTCCGAACCGCGGGCAATCGCGTCCGCTGCGGGGACTTGCAACTCATATTGGTTTTCTGACTCGGACACCAGGTATTGGACCAAAGCTTCGGCGGATTTACGCCGCATCGCCTCCGGCAATCCAGCCAACAGGTGAGGCATCCTGGTGCCCGGCTTGGTGGCATGGGGATCCGCGATGAAACTTCTCAGGTAATCGGGATTCAACCGCCGACTGGACCAAGACAAATTGGGCGCCTGATTGGCAACCAGGTTTCCCGGCTTGGCGTCCGCCTGATGGCAGGCCGAACAATTCCGCTCGCTCATCAACACCCAGCCCCGCATCTCGGGACTCAATTTCTGAGGTTCAGCCCGCTCGACCGGAGCGGCAGCCTGCTCCGGTCCACGCTGGCGGGATTCCAGAACGTAGCGAACCAGATCTAAAAACTGCTGACGGTTTTTCAATTCATTGGCCAAACCATCGGGCATACTCGATTTGGTACCGGGTCGAATTCCCTCGATCTCGTCTCGTAAAATCGTCACCAGCTTGTCAGGGTCATCGTTGGAACGAAGCACCACTTTGTCAGCATCTTCTTCGACGACCAACCCGTCAATGAACTGACCATCGACCGTGACCACCTTGACCGTCTCAAACCCCTTGCTGATCGTCTTGGATGGCTGCAATATGGATTCGACCACCAAGGCGTCAGCCAGCAGCCCATCGAGCCGACTTAAATCCGGGCCAAGTCGTTCCTCACCCGATCGAGGTCGATGACATTTGGCACAATTAATATTGCCCTGGTGAAACAGGATCGCTCCCCGGATCACATTTCCCGATTCACGTGCAGTCTCGGCCAAACTGGCCGGATCTTCGGCCGTCAGTTTTTCGGTTAACGTTTGGGCAGATGTTGTCTCGATTCCAAGTGAAAAAACAACGATCAGCGGGATAGTCAGCGGGTAAACCAGTTTCATTCAATTCATCCATCGAGTCCATTTTTGCCGGAACTCCGCCGACCAGGCGGCCCGTGAAATAGCCAAACGTATTCAAGTCGCCAATCTGTCTGGCCCGGATTATGGAAATCCACACGGCATCCTAAACGGGCGATTCGGCAAGGCTCATTTTATGTGCTTCGCTGTGGCCTGACTACTTGGCCATTGTCAAAGGAATGTTATTTCCATCCCGAGCCGATCCAACCGAATGCCTGGAACCTACGGGAACCGGATGGCACCGCTCTGCCGGAAGTTTGGCAACGACCCGTTTCGTCACTAATGAAATGCGGCCCTTTTTTCAGCCGAGAATGAACCGACAAAACAAAGGTAACATTTGCGACAGCCCGTATTGCAACCAACAAAACTATGGGGCAGGGTTAGCGGGCGAGGCTTGGTTGGGCGGGTGGTTGGCCATCCTGAAAGTTATGAGTTTTGGCTACCCTGGCCGGACGTCGAAGTTCGGCCAGCTGGGTCAAGCGTTCAGGAAAGTCCTCGGGGAATTTCCAAAAGACCCCCCCCGCATCCTTGACCAACCCACGCGATGCGGGAGGCTGTCCCAAAATGAATAAGCCAATGTCGGAACTCACCCAGGGATCGCGGTGAAAATAGCCATGCCCAAGAAAATTCCTGTGTCGCTCTTCCGCTTCGGAGGCGTCGACCATCTGGATCTCTGGCACGGCTTGCAACGACTGGCTTTCCCACGGCTCAAGATTTCCCACGGCACGTCCCAAGCGGGTGTTGCCATACACCCATTGTGAAAACTCAAGCGCCCTGTCACGGGTCGATGCATACACGGCGACCTTTCCAGAGACTTCGTAGAACCGATCATAGACGGCATTGATAAACGCCATCATGTCCATATCCGGCGCTGCCAGGACAACATTGTTGACGCGGTATTTTTCCTGGATTTCTTCCGGCGTCAATTCAAATTCGAGTAGCCGGATTTCGCGCAATGCGTTGACAACGATGGGCGAACCGGCACTGTGGGCAATGATCGTAATCGAATCGACATCGCATTCTTTTGCCAAGTTGGAAATCAGCGCTCGAAAATGCCGCGTACTGTAATTGGCATTACCCTTGTCGGCCATGTAGCCCAACAACTTGGATTCGGAAGGCCACTCAAAACTGATCATGGCCCCCTGTCGACCCAGATAATGATAGATCTCTGCGGCCAACAACGTGTTATCGACAAATTCGGTGTTGTAACCATGGACAAAAATGGTCGCGTGCTGGCTGCCCGTCTCTACGAGTTGTTGGTTGACCGCTTTGACCCAAGCATGGTCGTGGTGGCGAACAATCTCGTCTTTGACCCGCCATGGGGACATATTGGCAGACCAGGGAGTTAATTCTATTTCCGAAAACTCCACATTGGCTGTCTTCTTTTTGCGATCCGTCGTTGTTTCTTCACGAAGTTGATCAGGGCTCAGACCTTCACCAATTTTGACCTGGGCAATTCCCATTGCAGGCCGATGACTTCGCTGGCTGCCAAACGGATCAAGTCCTTTTTTTTCCGGATCTATATTGCGGCCACTGACGACAAACACAGGTACGGTATCGGAGACGTTATCCCAGGAATCCGTTGCGTCCGAACCGGGGTAAGGCATTCCGGCCGTGATCCCGATCGGTGTGGGCATCAAACGACGGGAGTAATTGGGTCCGAAACAACCGGCAAACAAAAGGACCAGCAAGCCAGTCATCACATGGACAACCAGGTTGTTTTTTCGATCGTAAAACATGTTAATACCAGGTGCGTAAAACGTGGGGGGGGTCGCGCGGGATAGGGGAGGGTCGCGCGGGATAGTAGTCACGTTGATTAGAAGCGACAACCCGTAGTTCGGCTCGCTAGCAAACGGAACGACAGCGGTTTGTAAACAGACCATTGCCGGTCAAGATCGATCGAAGGGACGTTGTCTCGGGAACACTCCACGCAAAAACGAAGATGCCCCCACACGTTGCGACCTCGATGGATTGCCACATCCTGCTCCAGGTCGTCCGCGTTGTCTGCCACGATCGGCCATGTCAATACGCCGACTTTTCATTCAGCGATAAACAAAGAATCGCAACGGTTAATTCAAGAGGGATCGCAAATGTTGAGCCACCTGCCCATTGGGCCAACCGTTTCAGGCCCTCGGGATGGCTCGGCAAGCGTGAAACTCCAGGCTTTTTTGGTGGGATACAAAAGTGAGAAATTTCACGGTTCGGGTTCTCAACCGTCAAAATAAATGGAGGTCGCACCCCCCCTTTTTTGGCCTGGTTGGCCGTTGGCGGGAAACGGGTCAGTTCAGCAGTCTCTCCGATTCGGCCCGGTAATGGCCACTTTATCTCAGAAAATGGGGGCCCTAAGACCTGACCATCGTCGCTTTTAGTGGCCATTTCCGAGTCGCAGACAGGCGGCTTGGCAAAGCAACTTTTTTTGCAAAATTGCTTAAAACCGCTTGCGAAGGGGCGTTGAATTACGGATTATAGTACTTAATTATCCAATCAGCCGTGCCCAGGCAATGAGTCCTTTTCCCGGCCCAACAACTTGATATTGTCTCCATGAATCGACTTTTCCATTTAATCGCTGTAGCAATCTTGGTCGCCTCTTCGGGCTTGACCAGCTATTGTTATGCCTCGATTGAAATGGCTTACGATTCTCAATCAATGATCGATCAAGTCTCTTCGGGCAGCGATCATGGCCCAATGCGTTTGCCGCAGGTTGAGCAGCATAACGAGACCCCGCCAGCGCTCCCGTCTTCGATCACGCCGATTAGTTTTGGCAGTAGCGGCTCTGGTCTGACCACTGCGTTACTCACAACGAGCTTTGAAGTTCAACTCAGCCCGAATCACAAAGTGTATGTGAAAACATGTATTCAATGGCCGATTGCACCGCTTTGGGAGATTCTCAAAGTCCCGATTGTTGCTTGATTCAAACTGTTCTAGAAAAGCAACAAGATAATTGAATATTGAATTTTGAAAGATACATTGATGAAAACAAAAATTACTTTAATGGTCGCTCTGCTGGCAATGGGTACTGCCCATCAAGCATCGGCAGCCGTCCATGGATTATCCGTTTCTCAAATGGTTAACCAAACAGTCGCAAGCAGCTCTCTTTTCACTCCTATTAGTGGATGGACTGCTGCTCCCACTTATGGCGACGGCGTTACCATGAAGGGGTCCGCCGGTGCGAGCGACAACCTTGGTATCAGGGGTCACGTCTATTTTGAACTCACATCCACTGATTTAGCAACGTTTTTAGCTGGCGCGGTAGATGGTGACACATACGAAATGCAAGCTTGGAATGACGACAACAACGATGACTGGATTGTCGGTCTTTGGTTCATCTCAGACGGCGTGGAGTATAAGGATGCCGACATTGAACCGTGGGGTGGAGGTTCTAAGAACTACAGCCTTACCATGAATGAAGTCAGTAAAATTACCCAGCTAGGGGTGTATATTGAAAATCCTTCAGGTGATCAGGGCGACACCTATCACGTTTCATTCTCTGAAGTTCCAGAGCCAGGAGCGATCGCGATCTGGGCCGTACTGGGCGGTTTGGGTCTTGTGACTTCACGACGCCGAAAAAGCTAGTTACCCATTTCGATTTGTGTAACAACTTGATAGACAACTTTATCGAATATTTCAGCCGACGAGTTTACTCGTCGGCTGTTTTTTGTCTCCCGCCCCTGGTCGCATCAGGATCTTGATTGTTACCGCTGATTCTGTCCCCATCCGTCCATCTGGCGGCCCGCTGCTGGCGGTGAGACGAATTTCCGATCGTAACGGTAATTCACATTGTGACGGCACCAAGGTTTCCTGTTCCCACGAGCGAGCCCGATAAACTGACAAACTTCTCGGCAAGGGAGGGCTTAAATATTATGGGTTGGCAATGACGGCAAGCAGAGTTGATATCGCAAGCAAACCCTGCAAAAAACTGCATTATTTAACAGTTTGTTTGGAACAGATTCCAGTAATGGATTATCATGGGAGAAATTCAAAACATTCTGTTTTCTCTTGTAATTTTCAGTAAGTTCTCATGAATAAAAATCGCTTTTTTGGCTTGTCTCGAAACTCTCATTTAATGACTTTCAACGCGTTGGTCCAACATTCTCTCCAGATAGAGAGATGGGCCATACGAAGGCTCGTAGCTACGGTGTTTGAAAGCTCCCGTCTAAAGGAAAAACCAGAATGCTTTTCGGCCCAGCAAACGACGATTCCGAAAGTGTATTATCTTTTGGGCAACCGTCCTAACTTTCGGCACCTGTTACCGGTTTGCCGTTAGCCTTCCTTGGACAACTTCGTCATACAATCGTTGACAGCGCGGTTCGATTTGGCGAAGCAAAAAATACCAGCTTTTGTAAAGCGGTAGGCTTACTCTCGAACAACATTTGGGCCTGACAACGTTTGCCTGGTTTCCGTAGCAGCAAACACATGTCACCCACGGGGACGGAGTACGCCAGCACATGATCGACAACACGAATTCAACAAAAACTAATGCCTGAAAAGAAAACTAAGTCCGTCCGACAAGATCGCAACCGACCCGGCGGCCGCACCGATACGGTGACGGCACCGGTAACTGTCGAACACCCCGTCCAGTATTCCAAACTTCAATGGGGAATCCTCTTGGGGTTGGTTACGAGCTTATTTCTGTGGTCCTACTGGCCAACGTTGGTTGGTCTCGTGCAGGAATGGTACCGGGTTCCTGATTACTCACACGGGTTTCTGGTTATTCCTATCTCGATTTACTTTTTGTGGATCAGTCGAGACCACTTTATCGGCAGCCCCAAGGTCATTTCCTGGGCCGGTGTCAGCCTGATCGTAGTGGCAATCGCTGTCCGCCTGTTGGGTTCCATCTACTACCTGGAAGCTCTGCAGGGCTGGTCGATACCAATCTGGATCACGGGAGTGATCTGGATGTTTTTCGGTTGGCAAGCGTTTTTGTGGTCGTTACCCGGAGTTGCGTTCCTCGTGTTCATGGTTCCGTTGCCGTATTCGATTGAAAACATGTTGGGCGTACCTTTACAGAATATCTCTACGAAAATCAGCTTGTTCGTACTGCAATGCCTTGGACAACCTGCCATTGCCGAGGGAACGACCATTTCTCTTGGCGCAAATACACTTGAAGTGGCCCGGGCATGTTCGGGTTTGCGAATTTTCTTTGGGATTACTGCCCTGGCCTATGCGTTTATATTATTGTTTCAGCGTCCAATTTGGACCAAGCTAATGCTGGTTCTAGCGATCCTGCCCATCACGCTTGTCTCCAATTCAATGCGAATTGTGTCGATCGGATTGTTCATGCAATTGGGCATGGACGAGACGGCTCGGCATTTGAGTCATGACTTGGCGGGCATAGTCATGATTCCATTGGCGGCTGGCCTGTTTGCCTTGACCTTGTTTTATCTCGACAAGTTATTTCCTGTGGTATCAAGTTTTGATGCCAGAACCATCCTGCAAAACCAAAACCGCAATAATGTCCCTCGTTCACCGAGTTCCTCTACCTAGTTTGCAACCATGAAAAACAATACTTCAATTAATAAGCCCGGAACATCACCCAACGTTCAAGTATTAGCAAAACTTGTTCTAAGGAAATGGAGCTTGTTGGCCATCGTGTCAGGCCTAGTTCTGGCAGCTGTGGCTGCCGTCATCACGATTTGGGTTTGGGAACCCGCGTATGACGCAAAGCAGTTTGTACAGATACGGCAAAACCGGGAATTCATTGCGCTGGATAACCAGCCCAACAAGAAAATGGATCCAAAACGATACCTGGCACCCATTTCCAGCGAACCATTGCTAAGAGAGTTATTGTCAGAACAGGCCATTATCGAACGACGCCCCTCGATACAGATTGAGGACCTGCAAAAAATGGTTCGATATGAGCCGATCGGTGGTGAACTGTATGCGATCATCTGCCGCGACCATGATCCTGAGCTAGCCGCGATTGTTTCCGGAATGGCTACCAATGAGTTGTTAAATGAAATTAACGAAGACCGTCAACAAAGCCTGGAAAATTTACGTCAAAAGATTGACAAGAAGATCCTTACGGCCCAGGCGAAGGTAAACACGCTCAGCAACAAGATGCGTGACCTGAATGCGGCTCGAATGTTATCCGAACCGGGGGACACAACTCAAGCTGATCCTAGTGGTGCCATTCGGCTGAACCGCGAAAGTAAGCTGGACACCACAAAAGACAGCCTGGAAATGATGGAAATATCACTGACACAAAAGAAGCTATCGCTGGAACAAGCAGAAGAGAAGTTTGACGAAGTTGTCATTCTCCCGGTCGTCAATAGCTCTCCGATTCTTGCTGCCATTGATGAACAAATAAGAACACTGAAGCAGGACCGAGCCGGTTTGATTCGCCTCGGGTCAGGTCACCCAACCGTTGTTAATATCAACGACCGACTGGTTCGAGCCCAGCAAAATCGAATTGGAGAGCGCGCTGCATTAATGGAAACCACCAAAGAGCAGTGGATAGCAAGCACACAGTCCAGACTGACTCAGGAGATAAAACTGCTAGAGTTCAATATCTCACGTGTCAAATCTGGAATCGTGTCCGATCAATCAGAGATCGCTCAATTGGCAAATGAATTCAAAGAGACCAATGACCTGGATTTTGAAATATTACAACTCGGCTGGGAACGTGATCGTGCCGCAGAAAACCTGAGTTATTGGAACAAGGAATTAAGCAACGTCTCCGGTAAACAACTTGCCGATTTCGACGTCACGCTTTTTGCTTCAGCCGGTGACATCGGTGTCCTGACACCCATCAAGCCGGTTGAAGAGTACCCTTACCGACTGCTTGTAATTGCCTGTGTGCCAGCATTCTTTTTGCCGTTTGCTCTGGCTTTCCTGTGGGAATACAAACTCCAACGAGTCAGCCATCCCGAACAAATCCAGGACCATATTTCCTCCAACTTGCTTGGTGAAGTTGCAGACCTTCCAACTCGCAGTCAAAGTCCTTCCCGGATGAGCAGTCGTCGAATCACCAAGCAACTACGCCTTTATGAAGAAAGTGTTGATAATCTAAGCGCTATCATGATGCATATTGCGGAGAAAAAGCCGATGGTTTTCTCCGTCACCAGCGCTTCGAGCAACGAGGGGAAAACAACCCTGTCATCTCAACTTGCCATCAGTTCAGCCCGTTCCAATTTTGGTCGCACATTATTGATCGACGCTGATTTACGATCTCCCAGCATTCATCGTCTTTTTGATTTGCCTATGAAACTTGGCTTGGCCGACGCTCTTTCTGGCGAAACCACAGACATAGGACTGGATGATATTATCTGTAACACACAAATCGAAAATTTGGATGTGCTTGCCGCTGGAAAGTTGAAAAGTAGTCCGCGTCGTTATTTTTCAGGTCCTTTATGGCATCAACTGCTGGAGTTAGTCCGGGAAAATTACGACTACATCGTGATTGATACACCACCGGTCCTGGCAGCCAGTGAGTCTTTAGCCATTTCGAAAGAATGCGACCAGACTCTGATGTGTATTTTGCGAGATGTGAGTGTCACTGACTCGGTTAAGCGCGCCTACGAACGACTGACGGCAGCCGACGTCAACGTGGTTGGTTACGCCTTCAGTGGAGTACCGCAATACGAATATGCCATCAAATACGGCAGCTACGAATACAACATGTCCTAGGGCCCCGAGTCATTCCACATTGATCGTGGTCATAAAAAACGAAAAAAAATGAACCGCAAGTTGAAAAAAAATTCCAATCGTCTCGCACCAGTCCAAGTTACCAATTGGCGACTGCTTTGTATTACGATCCTCGTGGTTGTCATCGCTAGCCCGTTGGTCTATTTTTGGCATCGCCATTGTGTATCCAGGATGGGAGTGTATTTCTCCCATCGCGCCGAAATGGCGACAAAACTTGCTGAACAAAAGGCAGAAATTGAATCACTCTTGAAAACGCAACCGGCCGATGACGACCCGAATTCAATCGTCAATCAACGACTTCAGGAATTTGATCTTCAATTGGCACAGTACGACAAGAGCCTCAGCCTCGAAAACGATCGGCCCAGTTCTGTTGAGTTGTGGGGCAGGGCGGCCAAGTCACTCGATATGTACAATCGAGTGGACAAGTTCAATGCTGAGGACCGTAAACGACTGGCGATTGCCTATTCCAACTCGGTGAATGGAAGCAGAAACCCAAGGCGTGCGGCCCAATTATTTTCACAGGCAGCCGCTCTATTGCCGGACCAGCGTGACGAGCTGTTGGTCCAAGCATCCGACTTCTATGCCAGGGGTTTTGATTTCAGCAATGCCCAAGAAAAAATCGAAGGGATCGGATCTGTTGAATCTCTGGCTCCTGACAAACGGGCATTACTTGCCGAGGTCAAAGCCAAGACGTTTTGGGGCCATGTCTTTTTGGTCAAGAGTTTAAAATCCTGTCCCCAATTGGGACATTATCTAGCCGAAGCTATCGAACTCAATCCCCAGAACTTGGAGTTACCGACCTACCTGGCTCTTCTCCATCGGCAACCAGAATTGCGGTCCAACCTGAGCCCGGCTCAAATCTCCCAAATGGAGAAGGGAAATAGTTCTAGTTACCAGAACAAGGCGGAACAGATCATCGATTCAATGGTCAAGCGAAACCAAAACTCCGCCAATGCGTTATTGCAACGATATAAATACAGGGCAAGTGTCAATCCATTTACCTCATTAACCGATCTTGAAAACGCTGAAAAACTTGAGCCCTTCAACACCGACATCCAGTTTGAGTTGGGAAAGTCCAGGTTTAATAATTACACAAGAAATGCTTCCAGAAACCCAGCGACTGTGACGTCGGATCCCGAAACTTGGCCGCCAGAACTCGTCGAGGCAAAAGCGAATTTTCATTTCTGCAGGACAAAAACCCCAAACCGAATTCCAGTTTATCTCTATCTCGGAGAATTGGAGCGGCTATTCCAGAATATCGATGGGGCCGTAGAGATATGGCTAGAAGGTCTGGACCAAAAACAACTCGTCAATTCTGACGGCAATGCGCTTATTCAAATCCGTCAAAATGTAATCATGACGTTAATTGATCGGTTCGACCAAAACGACCCTGATTCGGAAAAGTGGCTGGCACAGGCCGAAGAACAACTGTCTCTACTCGACCAGTTCATCAAGGAATCGGAAAACCTTACTGGAGCCCCTGAAGCTTTATTCGAATTAAGTCAAAGTCGCAAGTTTCTGGGTGCGGCATTACTAACAAGACGCGGGGAATACGGTTCGGCAATTGATTTGTTGACACCTGCCATTCGCAACGAAGCGGACGCTCCGGTTAATAGAACGTTTGTGATGCTACGACTACTCGGCACCATCTATGCACAACTGGGGCTGGATTCCCAAGCTGCTGCTACGTTTGAAAGCGCAGTGAAATTGACTGAAAATCAATCAATCCAACAAGAATTCTCGCAACTGGCAATTGACGCTCGCCGCCGCACGGGTCAAACCAGCGTCGCCGCTACGGATTTGTCACCACCCTCAGCGGATAATGAGTCGACAGCAGACTGGTATAGGTATGCCAGCTTTCTTCTGCAACTGGAATCAAACAAGCCGCCCCAACTTCGCAGCCTCACGTCGTTCAATAACGCAATGCAAAGACTAGAGAAGCTGAATGCTACAACCAAAGCCGGTGATTCCTGGCGTGTCTCTCTACTGGGTCTTTCCGGGAAAGCCCTGAGTCTCGACAGGTCAAATACCGACAGCACTGCGTTAGTGGATCTGTTGAAAGAACTTGAGCCAGCTTCCGTGGATAATGCCGAATTGAGTATTAAGTTGGCTGAGTTATACGCCAAGCTTGATGCACGCGACCAAGCGTTGGATTTGGCCGATGATGTGGATCGAATGCTAACACAATTTGAATCACTATCCGGAGGCTCGGCTAAGTCGTACGTACTGTCAGCCAACATCTCAATGGCACAAAACAAACCAGCCGAGGCAAGGGCCAAGATTGAGGAAGGAATCAAGAACCATCAAACGAAAGACCGGAAAGGCCTCAAACTGGCAATGATCTCGCTGTTGTTGACAGATGGAAACGTATCCGGGGCATTTGAAAACCTCCGGCAACTGGCCAGTGACTTTCCAAATTCACCTGAACTGACAATGCGCCTTGCCGCACTTTGTATTCAGTTTCCAATCCTGAACACCGACGAGCCGGCGGACTGGGAAACGCGATTGAAACAAATTGAAGGGGCTGACGGTGTCTATACAAAATGCTTGCAAGTTATCCGAGTGTTGCGCAATGTTAACCGGCAAAATGACATCAGCGATTTGACAACCAACAGGGACGAACTTAATCAAGCCAAAGAATTATGCCGGTCGATCGTTGCCCAACGCCCGAATTGGTCCGTCGGGCATACAATGACGGGGCAAGTTTTACTTGCTCAAAGCGTCAATCTTAAAGAGACCAATCGAACCAACCGGAATTTAGACGATTCGATTTTCAACCAATTACGATCATCGGCACTGGGAGCACTCAGCCGGGCCGTAGAATTGGGCGAGTCGCGCCGCTGGGTGTTGGTTCCGCTGGCACAAATGCAAACCCCGGAAGATCGAAACAAAACCCTCGAGTTGCTTAAACCGGAAACCATTGTTCGCGATCCTGATCTGTTAAGAATGCAGGTTTCCATGTCAATCGCAGGTAACGACACTGAAACCGCATTAAATACTGTCAAGTTTGCAACCGAAACCAATCCCAACAATGCACTTAATTGGCTGACATTGGCAGCCATACAGCTGAACCTGGGTAAAAGCGATGATGCGTTGGCCTCATGTGAAAAAGCATGGTCGGTGAGTGAAGCAACAGCGGGTGAGGAACGCCAGCGAGCCATGCGCAACCTGTTTAATTTCTATGGTACGGCCAGCCAGTTTGGCCCTCAGCCTACTAACACGACATGGGAAAAAAAGGCCCTGGAGGTAAAACCGGCCGTCCTGGCATTATACGAGGGCCCGGAACAGACATTTCAAAAAGCTCAGATGCTCGCCATTATGGGCAACCCCGGTGCGGGTGCTGAATTTGTCAAGACCGTCGATGCTGAACCAACCAACAAGAAGCACTTATTAGCTGCGATTGAGTACTTTACAACCGGCAATGCCACGACTTTGGATGCTTTTTCTGAAGGCATCCGAATGTGCCAACTATTGAAGCAATTGCCCGACCTGGACGACCGGGAACGACTGAAATACATCTGGGTTGAAGCCAACTTATATGCAAAACGTGGAACCAAGGAAGACTGGCAATCACTCAAGCTCCTGTTTGCGGACAACAATATTGATCAATCCGCGCAAAACGCAGCAGAGTACAACATTCTTCTCGCCGTATTGTTGTTGACCAAAAGTGCGGTCACCAACTCGGAACGCCAGCAAAACCTCACAGAAGCGTTTGGTCTGGTTGAAAACGGAAGGAATGCTGCAGAGCTCGTACTAGGCGGTCAAGTCAAACAACTGCTCGCTCCTTTTCAAAAGGATGAATCAAAGAAAGCCGAATTCCTGGCAGATGCCAAGGGGCGGTTTGTCGAGGCAGCCGCGACGAATGAACTGGTGCCTTCTCAATTGGTTACGGTTGTCAGGTTTTTCATCGAGCAGCAGGAATGGGACACGGCAGAACAATATCTTGGGCGATTGAAAAGCACGCTGGGTGAACCTTTGGCAGACAATGTCCCGGCGATTGCTCTTCAAGCAGAAATTTTGAAACAAAAAGGAACTAATTCTTTTGAGATCATTCAAATAGTCGATTCCTTTGGAGAAGACCTGCTGTATCAAGTTGGCAACACCTCCAAGATGAACCAGGCCCGCCAGTGCCAACGCATTGCCGACATTCTTGCCAACATTGATGAATCAGAAGGAGCGTTGAAATGGAGTGAGAAGGCGGTAAATATTGAACCTCGCTACCGTCTCGCACTTGCATTAGAAAACAACAAGCTCGGCAATAAAGACAAGGCCGTCGACTTGTGCCTGACCGGTTATTCAGAAACGAATGAACTTACTTACTTGATCGCTCTGACCCAGGTATTAATCACAGGGACAGCCAATGAGGATCATTTCAAGAAAGGTAACGACGCCTTTGACATTGCCATGAAAAGACGGGACCTTACCCTCAATGAAAAAGTCAACCTGATGTTGAGCATCGCAAACGTCCGGATCGCTGGTGAAAACAGGACCCAGGATGCAATCGAGATCTACAAGGAGGCCGACCAGTTGATACCGGGAAACCTCTTGATTCTTAACAATCTGGCGACGGCCTATTCGGAAACCCCAGACGAACTTGACGTCGCCATGGATTACGTGAATCAGGCCATTTCCAGACATGGTAATCGCCCGGAACTGATTGATACCAAAGCAGTTATCCTTATGAAGCTGGGGAAACTCAAGGAGGCCTTGGCACTTCTGACAGATATCACTAATTTCGAATCCGACCCAAGATATTGGTGGCATCGAGCAGAAGTAGAGTTTAAGATGCACCAAGCCACATCCGATTCGTCCTATCTTGAGGCTGCTCGCAAGCATTACAAACTTGCCCAGAGTCTCAAATTGGCCAATCAAGTATTTACACCCAATGAAGAAGCTCGCCTTGATGATCTAGAGAAAAAACTGTCGGCTCAAACATCCCCAGCAACTGGCGCCGACCCACCCGCCCCTTCAGACAACTCTTCTTTAAAAATTAAATACAATCTGTCAACCCAAAATGGGATGCAGGTGACAATATGAATCTAAAACTCATCCTCGGCCTATTCGTACTCGCAGCCTTAACGATTGTTCCAACGATTGTTGACGGACAGCGCCGGTACCGCTGGGGTCAGGATACCGAAACTCTCGAACTTGCCCAAAGACTCGAGGCAATTCCCAAAAAGATTGGCGATTGGGAATGCACTGACGACTCGGAATTGGATTCCACTTCTGAAAAATTGCTGACTCCCATTAATTCGATCACCCGAACCTATTTCAATCAACGAGAAAAAATAAACGTCAACCTGTTTGTACTCATGGGCCCTACGGGACCAACTGCCTGTCCACACCCCCGACATCTGTTTTGACAGTCGTGAATTCAAGAAGATTGGCAACCGGAAATCCATTAGCGTCGGTACAGACACATCAGCCAGTCAAAAAAGTAATTCCAAATTCTTCAGGACCGAATTCAGTTCCCGCGATATCAACGAGGAAGGGCTGAAGTCGATCTATGGTTGGCGCACGACAGATGGACCGTGGTTCGCTTCCGAGCAACCCAGGTGGGCCTTTGCCGACAATCGATATCTTTTCAAGTTGCAAGCAACCGCAAAATTTCCGAGCACCGAAACGATGAAAGACAGTAGGGTCCTCGAAAATTTTGTCGCTGAAATTGAACGAGCCATTGACAATACAGTCTTTAAGCCTTCCCCCAATCCCTAATTTTGACGCGATTTTCCTTCCCTTTTTGTAACATTGTTTGTCTTTTTCACTACAATGACAATCGCAACCACGACACCTCAACCAATGATTGACAACTACGATGGGTAATTTCTGGAAGAAGCCAGCTTCGACGCATCAAACTGTAATTGAAGCCGCAAACGCAATTGAAACCGCAAACGGCGACTCATTTTACTCATCGTCTCGTAGTGCTGACTTGGATATCCTCAGCGGCTACTTTAGTGTCCGATACGTTATCGAACGGGCGTTGGCCGTAGTTCTTCTCATCCCCGTGATCCCAGTGATTTTTGTCTTAGGTTGTCTGGTTCGACTGACCTCCCGCGGTCCAGCTATCTACAAGCAGTCCCGCGTTGGTTTGCTCGGGAAAGAATTTTTCATGTACAAGATTCGCACGATGGTCGTCGATGCTGAAGGAGCATCAGGACCCAAATGGTGTGCGGAATCAGATCCCAGGGTGACGTCGGTCGGTAAATTACTCCGATTCTTGCACCTTGATGAATTACCCCAGCTGTTGAACATTGCCTTGGGCCAAATGTCGTTCATCGGTCCGCGACCAGAACGACCCGCTTTCGTCTACGTTCTGCGCCAACATGTGAAAGGTTACGATAAACGATTGATGATCAAACCTGGAATCACCGGTTTGGCACAAATCTATCTTCCTTCCGATCAGACTTTGAAATGCGTCCGGAAAAAAATCAAAATGGACGATTCCTATATTCAAACAGCCAAGTTTACCGTTGACCTTCAAATCGCAATATGTACGGTGCTTCGCATGGCCGGTCTGCGCAACGGCAAAGGGCCAAGATGGATGGGGCTTGATCGCAAATATCGTAGCGTAATCGATGAATGCAATCTCGTGGACCAAAACGAAATAAGTACGGTCAGCATGTCTGATATACGCTTTGACAAAGCTGAAGATGTCGCAACGGAGTGTTACATAGAACCCCAAGCGCTCAATCCCGTTTTGGTCGGAGCCAACAACAGGACCAGTGGTTATGAAAGCTCGCTGTCCAACAATCCCAACAAGCCTCGTTAGGGCTATTAAATCGCTTCAAGCTTAGGGCTATTTTTGGCTCGGTCGCTGAAGGCTGACACACAAGAAAATGGTTACCAACGCAATTTCGATCGATGTCGAGGACTATTTCCAAGTTTCGGGGTTCGAAAAGTCCGTTTCCCGCAATGATTGGGATCAATACCCCTCGAGAGTCGTCCAGAACACCCGGCGGCTACTGGCCATCCTGGAATGCCATGAAGTCCGGGCAACTTTCTTCGTGCTGGGTTGGGTCGCAGAAAAATACCCGTTTCTGGTTAAAGAAATTTGCGCATTGGGTCATGAAATTGGCTCACATAGTTATTGGCATCGCCTGATTTACGAGATGACACCGGAAGAATTTCGCGCCGATTTGCGGCGGTCGATCGATATACTGCAGGACATCAGCGGCCAAAAAGTGAGCTCCTTTCGCGCTCCATCATTTTCCATTACCGACAGATCGCTCTGGGCCCTGGATATACTCGCAGAAGAAGGCATTCTGCATGATTCGAGTGTTTTCCCGACACACCACGATCGCTATGGAATTCCCGGTGCTTCTCCCGAAATCCACCAAGTTGAAACGTCATCTACCAACCTGTGGGAATTCCCGATGTCGGTTGCCAAATGGCGCGGCTTATCGGTCCCGGCCAGTGGCGGAGGCTATTTCCGGCTTTACCCCTATTCAATGACTCGCCGATTGATATCACAAATCAATAATACGGGTCGACCATTGATGTTTTACCTACACCCCTGGGAAATTGACCCACAACAACCGGTTGTTAAGGGACCGTCCTATCTATCTCGAAAACGGCATCGTATCAACTTGTCGAAAACAGAAAATAAACTTGAACGATTGCTTGCAGATTTCTCCTTTGCCCCCATGACCGACGTCCTGGAATCCCAAAAAGAGAATATACTCGAGTCCAGCCAACCCAAAATCGAAAGCTACTCTCGTACATCAAAAGCCTGAAACAGCAGCAGTGTTGGTTCTATTGGCGAATTTGTAAAAAGACAGCCAGGCAACCTTGAGCCTGTTTGAAACTCGCCAAATTCCAGTCTCAACCGTCCGCGCCACGCATCACTGACTGCCAAGCTCTTTTGGCTTATCCACTTTAAAATCGATGACTGACGAAACCTCCGGTACGCCTTTAATTTCTGTAATCGTTCCCATTCGGAAC
>JABACA010000170.1 GCA_014237975.1 Mariniblastus sp.
AAGGCTTGTCTTTCCACACCCGTGCGGTCCGACAATCTGGCCGCGTTTGCCATTCCGCAAAAACCGGACCGTCAGCGATTCAACGGCAGAGACATCGTCAGGCTCAACAAATCGATACCCCGGCCTGGTGAAACGTGTGGCAAACGGGTTTTCTTCGCTCCGTTGCATCACCTAGCCTGACAGGTCACCCAGAATGCTACTGACGTTTCCCAAACGGAAATACAGTTCCTCGGTACGCTGCGATTCGACTTCAAAGAACACGCGAACGCGAACGGCCCATCGAACACGAATCATCATACCGTCATAAGAAAACGGGCTGCGCGGCAAAACCGTACTGAACTTGCGAGGTTGCTGTAATTGACGAACATCGAAAGGACCTTTTTGCCGATCAAAGAATTGAACACCGATGTCCTCTTCGCCCTTGCCCTCGGTCATCCAAATGACTGACGATTCAACAGCGACAACCTTGTGATCACCCAGGTTGTCAATCACGTATTGCCCCACCAATACATCACCCGGACTGTAGGCCAGCTTTTCATCACTCAGACTAATTTTTATTTTTGGACGACTCACATCGACGCGCGCCTCCGTGCTTGGCTTGGCATCTCTAGACCAAGGTCGTGTGGCAGAACGATCAGCTCGAAACTTCGCCTTACCCTGGGAAAGCCTTTGGCCTGTCCGTAAATCTCGATCTTCCATTGAACCCGGTTACTATCTGAAATAAAGGAATGCATGGCTCCCTCGGGAACCTGCAAGCCAAATTGTGTCTGAAAAGAACTGTTCGAATCAACGTTTATTCCGCGACGACGAAACAGACGATTCGAATACACCGATTTGCGCTCGGTACGAATATTCGTACCCTGATTGAACGTTGCTTCCTCGTAACATACCAACGTTGCGTCCAACAATTGTATTCGCAAACGCCCCGATTGGGACAGTTGAACTTGGTACTCTTTACCAGGGATAACAGGATAATCAGATATCTCAAGGACCGTCGGTCCGATACTGGTCAATTTCAACAACTGCCTGACAAAATAACCGAACGACCAGACAGCTGCTATCAGAAAGGGAATCGCCAAAGCAGCCGCCGAGTAATCGTCTAATTTCAGGTTGAACTTGTTATTGAGGGTCACAATGACTAACACCGCCCCTAGACCGACAAAAATCACAAATACGGCTGCCGCGCCCACCAAACCCCATAAATTTCGCCGTGAGGCAGGCAGCCGGTAACCAAGGACTGTACCACGAGTGGGCGAAACTAAATTCGTTGGCACCGTGGGCATTTGTTCCCGCAATCCCCTCAGATCTTTCAATAAATCAAACTCGTTTGCCTGGGTGATCAAAGCACCACGTCGTTCCACGGAAGCACTGACTTTCCACATGGAAATCATGACCAGATAAGCTCCAATACCGATCATGGCCACCGACAAAAGGAGTTGCAAAATGAAAAAGGGTACGGTCATATAACTGGACTGGGCCGTGGAATTGACCATCACTAATGTCACACTGGCGACCAACCAGATAACCCCGATCAGGATCAAGATGGACGCCAACATGGCGATCGTGACCCCCGCCCACCAGCCACGTTTACTACGGCTAAGGGCTTTTTGACTACTCAACAACCAAGATGACCAAGGACGCAAGGAATTCACCTAACTATGAAACGCAATTCAACCGCATGCATCATACCCATCCTGGGACCTGCAAGTCCACGGCGAACAGACACAATCGGTCGACGAATCAAGCTGATCTTCGTAGTGACGGCAACCTGTCTGACAGGGTTCACGCCTGTCAATTCCACGATCGCATACGATTGGCCGCAAATACTGGGTCCCGGCCGGAACGGGATCGCCATTGGTGAAAAACTGTTGGATTCTTTTCCCGCTGAAGGCTTGAATAAAATTTGGTCCCACCCGGTCGGCGAGGGATATTCGGGTCCCGTGGTTGCGGGAAATCGCGTCATCATTTTTCACTGCCCGCAATCCGGTCAGGTCGTGGAGTGCCTCTCACTGGCAAGCGGGAAAGAAATCTGGAAAACCGACCTGCCGACCAAGTACCGGGGCGGGGGAATCGATCCGGATCGCGGTCCCAAAGCAGTTCCGTTGGTCCACCAGGGGAAAGTCTACCTGTATGACACGGCCGGCGAACTTTACTGTCTCGACCTGGCTAATGGAAACCTCCGCTGGAACCGGAGCACGGCCACCGATTTCCGGGCGCCCCCAGGTTATTTCGGATTCGGCAGTTCGCCGATCGTCATCGGTGACAACTTGATCGTCAACGTCGGTGGCGACGAGGCGGGCATCGTCGGTTTCGACCTGGAAACGGGCCAGACGCGTTGGGTGGCCACAGACCAGCGGGCAAGTTATTCCTCTCCCGTGGCCAGCACTTGCAACGGCCAAACTTGCGCATTGGTCGTGACACGTTTGAAGTTTTTCGGAATCAACCCAACCAACGGCAAGATCCTGTTCGAGTTTCCCTTCGGCGATCGCGGACCTACCGTCAACGGGGCGATGCCGGTGGTCGTAGATGATCATGTCTTCCTGACTTCCTCCTACGGAGTCGGCAGCCGCTGGCTCACTCCCACTGTGGGCGCAGTGCAAGAGGGCTGGTCCGACCCGACTCGGTTTGAGAGTCAATACTCGACCCCGGTCCTGCGCGATGGGATGCTGTACGGTTCGTGTGGCCGAGAGGATCGGCAAAACGGAAGCTATCGCTGCGTCGACGCAGCCACCGGCAAACTGGCTTGGGTCGAGGAAGACGTCCCCGTCGGACACAGTATCCTGGTCGACGACAAGATCGTATTGATCGATCACAGCGGAAAATTGCACATCCTCCAGGCGACTCCCCGCGCCTTCACCCGGCTCTACCAGGCGGAACTTTTCGAAACTCCCGCGCGCGCCATTCCCGCCCTGACGGGCGGAAAATTGCTAGTGCGAAGTAACGCGACAGGCGGTGGAGGAGCCTTCCTGGGAAAACAGGCCGAACTGGCCTGTTTTGAAATTGGCCAAGCCAGGACCGATGAATAAAAAGTCCCGGCCGCTGTTTGTTATCCGTTCGTCAACCACCCGCACTAATTACGGCTGGCGGCTACCTGCTCTCTGGCCGCACGACAAACATTCTCCGCGGTAATGCCAAAATGCTCATACAGCTCTTCAGAAGGCGCCGAGGCACCGAACCCGGTCATGCCGACAAACCGACCGTGCGAGCCGAGAAACCTCAGCCAGCCCATTTCAATTCCGGCTTCAACCGCCACCCTGGCCACTACGGAACTGGGCAAGACGGATTCACGATAATCGGCGGACTGTTCTTCAAATAACTCAAAACAGGGCATGCTGACCACCCGCGCCCGAATCCCCTCATCCGACAGCGTCATGGCCGCCTGCAAACAGATTTCAACTTCACTACCGGTACCCATCAGGATAACGTCCGGATTACCATCGGTATCCAGCAGGATGTAACCACCTTGCCGCGTGCCTCGCGGATCTCCCAGTTTGCTTCGATCAAAGGTGGGAACGTTTTGCCTCGTCAAGAACATGGCAGCGGGTCTCTTATTCTGCCCGATCGCGACACCATAGCATTGGGAAACTTCGTTGGCATCGGCAGGTCGCATCACCAACAGGTTGGGGATCGCTCGACAGCTCGCCAGGTGTTCCACCGGTTGATGCGTTGGGCCATCTTCTCCCAGCCCGATCGAATCGTGGGTCAGAATGTACAAGACCGGCTGGTGCATCAGGCCACTGAGTCGCATGGCGGGTCGCATGTAATCGGTAAACACGGCAAACGTCGCCGCATAGCTGCGAATCCCGGACAACGCCATGCCATTACAGATCGAGGCCATCGCATGTTCGCGAATCCCGAAATGAAAATTCCGCCCCGCGAAATGGTCGGCGCTGAAATGGCCCGCATCGGCATCTTCGATCAACGACTTGTTGGATCCTGCCAGGTCGGCCGACCCACCGATCATCCAGCCAATTTTCCCCGCCACCGCGTTCAGCACTTTGCCCGAGGAGACACGTGTGGCCATCCCTTTCGGGTCGGCAGGAAATTCGGGCAGCACCGATTCCCAGTCGTCCGGCAAGCGACGGTCAAAAATAGACTGCAGATCATTGGCCGACGCCGGATTGCCGGCGGCAAACTCTGCCCAATTCGATTGCCATTTCTCGTAAGCGGCCGAACCACGACGGCCGAGGTTTTCCTCAAACAGTTCCATCACTCCCGGGGGCACCGTAAACTTTTCGTTCGACCAATCATACGACTGTTTGGCAAGTTGAATCTCGTCTTCGCCCAGCGGAGAACCATGGGCCGAAGCCGTATCCTGTTTGTTCGGCGCACCGTACCCAATGATACTGTTCAAAACAATAATGGTCGGTTGACTCTTGTTCTCTTTAAATTGGCTGATGGCGCGATCGATCGCATCCAGATCGTTGGCATCTTCGACCGTCAAGGCACTCCACCCCATGCTCTCAAACCGGGCGGCGACGTCTTCGCTGAATGCCAGGTCGGTCCGCCCCTCGATCGTGATCTGGTTGTCGTCATAGATCCAGCAGAGGTTGTCCAACTTGAGATGGCCGGCCAACGAAGCCGCTTCCATACCGACACCTTCCATGACGTCTCCGTCGCTACACAACGCGTAGACATCGAAATCACAATCTTCGAAATCATAACGACCACTCATCCACTTTCCGGAAATAGCCATGCCGACCGAATTGGCGATGCCCTGCCCCAGCGGTCCGGTGGTCGTTTCGATGCCGGCCGCTTCGCCATGCTCGGGGTGCCCCGCACAGGGGCTGCCAAATTGACGAAAATTTTTGATGTCCTCCATCGATACGGCCGGGGAACCGTCCGAATTTTTGACACCGGCCAGGTGCAGGACCGAGTACAGCAGCATCGATGCGTGGCCACACGAAAGAACAAAACGGTCTCGGCCAGGCCAGCCCGGGTGCTCGGGGTCATAATTCAGGTGGTCGTTCCATAAACAATAAGCAACGGGTGCCAGTGCCATCGGCGTTCCCGGGTGACCACTGTTCGCTTTTTGAACTGCGTCCATTGACAATGTTCGAATGGTATTGATCGCCAAGTGTCGGGTATCAACTGCCGAAGTGGTCATGGGGAACCTTTTGTATGTGGGTGGAGTCAAACTGATTGGGAATCCGTTTCCCAGGTGAGAGCTTGAACAGAAAACGATCCTCTCACGGGATAACAACGCTGATTATCAACGGTTTAATAGGCGGGTCAATTGGCCCTCGGCGACATTGTTGGTGGTCGGCAAAAGGTCAACGAAAAGCCGGTTTTGACCGATTTAAGGGATGTGGCTATGATCTATTGAGACAATGGGACGTTTATTATCAGAAAAATGGCGGACATGATGGATCGACGCAAATTCAATCAGCTGGCAATGGGCCTTGGCTGTGTACCGTTTCTTGGTCACAGCCCCGTCTCTGCATTCGATCGAAAAGGCTCCAAAAACGAAAAAACCCCGGCCCAATTAGTCACTCCCGCAGCGCGTTCAGCGATCGAGCGTGGCATGAGCTTCCTGCACGGCCGGCAAGTCAAGTCCGGTCGTAATCGTGGCGCGTTTGGCAACTCGGGCCTGTCGGCCGGGGTGGCCACCTGCTCCCTCTCCGGGCTGGCCTTCATGTGTGGTGGCCATGCCCCCGGATTCGGCAAGTACGGCAAGACGATCGACCTGTGCGTCGAGTTCATCATGAAGAATGTTCGCGACACCGGCTACATTGCCCGCCTGGACAACACGGCCCATGAGAACATGTACGGGCACGGTTTCAGCATGCTGTTCCTCTCCCAGGCTTACGGCATGACCCGCAAGGCAGAGATCGGCAAGAAACTCCGCATGGCGGTCGACCTGACCTGCAAATGCCAAAACGACGTGGGCGGCTGGCGCTATCAACCGCGCAAAACCGACGCCGACCTGTCGATCACAGTCTGCCAAATCATGGCGCTGCGCGGGGCGCGCGACGCGGGGATCGACGTCCCGGATGAAGTCCGCAAGAAGTGCATCGAATACGTCAAGAAGAGCCAGAACAAGAATGGCAGTTTCCGCTACACGCTGCGAGGTGGCCATACCACGTTCGCCATGACGGCGGCCGGCGTCACCTCGATGTACAGCGCCGGCATCTACGAGGGGGAACAGATCGAAACGGCGCTGAAGTACCTCAAGAAATTCAAACCGTCCGGCCTGCAGAGCGGTGGTCACTATTTCTATTCCAACTACTACGCGGTCCAGGCGATGTGGCATGCGGGTGGCGAGTACTGGAACGAGTGGTACCCGGCGATCCGCGACCAGCTGGTCAAGACCCAGGCGGGTGACGGTTCCTGGGGTTCCAGCGAAGCGGGCCCCGAGTACGGTGCCGCGATGGCCTGCATCATCCTGCAGATGCCGCTGAACTACCTGCCGATCTTCGCGGCGTGACAGCCCTGGTGATTACCACCAAAGATCAGAGCTGATCCAGGGGCCCAACCTTGCACCTAGAAACGAAAGCAAACGGATGAGAAACCTACCCCTTCCCCTCCTCGGCTTGGCCGCTCTGTTAATGGCAGGTTGCGGTCTCAACCACAGTGGAACCTATCAGGCAGAAATGCAGTTGATTACAGGGAAGCAGGAGACTGAGAAATATCCGCTGCAAGAACAAAGGAAAGACTGGTCGCGGTTCGGTATTCCAACGCTCGAGCTCAAACCCGAGGGACGTTACGCGAAAAACGAAAACAGACATCATACGGAAGGGGATTGGTGGGTCACCGCAGATGGAACCATTGCCATTCATGGTGATACGCATAACGGCCAACCCATTCACCCCGGGCTTCGGCAAGAGATCGATCGCGAATATAACATTCGGCCTGACGGAACACTTTCCCACCATTACGGCCCGCCTGAGGCCAACCTGGAAATCGTGTGGACCAAGCAATGACGGCCAGTTTTCAGTCAAAGAAATGGGGTCATGAGCCTTTTTTTCCCGGGGATTGATTCCATTTATCGAAATCCATCCTAACGATTCTGGCCCATCGAAAGTCTCCAAGCCGTTGTAGAAGCAAGTCCCGTTTTGCGGTCCGCCAGAAAGCGTTCTACCATGGCCTACAACTGATAACCTTGCTCATGTTTGTCGACGCAGAAAACCACTTGAATCGCCGGGAAGCGAACCTCTTCAAACCTGATTGGGATGGTCCGTGAACCGGAGTCGCGAAGCGGGGCATTTTCAGATAAACAATCTCTCGTCGCGTGCCGGGTGATGGGCGTCACATGCTCAAGGAAAACGCATGGAATCATTATATCGAGTAGTAAATAAAACTGATTATGAAAAAGCACTGGAAACAGGTTTTGTTCCCAGGTGCAATTCAGACGAAAGAGCAAATTTAGTACATCTAAATATCAAACAGAGTGTAGAGATTGTTGCCAGCACGTACTTTGACGTGTCTGAGTTTCCGGTCGTTTTAGAAGTAAACCCATCTTCTTTCTCTCAGGCTATTTCCTGGCACGAACCGACAAAAGCAAAACCATGGAAAGAGGCTCGCGCCGCCATTCAAAATATCGCAATGCAAAGTGTTTGTGCGGTTTACGAACTGGCTTACATCGAGCATGGTAAAGATGTTAAATTTAAATTAGGCAAACGCATCTAACAGCCAATCAAGCGGACTGATTAGAATACATCAGCCTGTTCGATACTGATGTTAATGCTCCTTTGAGCTCTGTGCTAAAAAGAGAGAAAAACAGAGATGACTAAAAAAACCTGGCCGCTGTGTTTCATGATATTTCTCATTACCGCCAGTCCGCTGGTCCGTTCCGCCTCGGCTCAAGAGCCTGCGGACACCGCTTTCTGGAACTCGGTCTTCTCCGAAAATCATGTGCTCGACATCCGTATCGAGGTGCCCCGCGAAGGGTGGGACGCCATGCAACCACCCCGAGGACGTAACGGACAGCCCTACACCTATACCCGGGCCAAGATCACGATCGATGGCCAGAATTTCGATGACGCCGGTTTGCGCTTCAAAGGCAACTCGTCGTTGCGCGCCACAGGCCCCCGCCTGAAGAAGCCGTTCAAGATCGACCTCAACCGGTTCACGAAGGGTCAAAAGCTGCATGGCCGAACCAAGCTGAACCTCTCCAACTCCTTCCTCGACCCGGCCTTCATGAAGGAGAAACTCGGCTACGAGCTGTACCGCGCCGCGGGCTTGCCCACCCCGGGTGTCGGCTGGGCCAACCTCACCCTGACCATCGAGGGAGTGCCTGACCCGATACCGCTGGGCATCTACGTCCTCGTCGAGCAGGTGGACCAGCGATTCCTGGCGAGCAACCTCGGCCAGGCGTCCAAGGACAGCTTGCTGATGAAGCCGGAAGTCGAGGACTGGCACTACATCGACGACGATCCGAACTCCTACCGCAGCTACAACATCAAGTCGGGTGACGAGAACACGGATCAGCTGCACGCGTTCGTCAGTTTGCTCAAGTTTATCGAGCGGGCCCCGGACCCCCTGTTCCAACGCGAGATCGGCGAGCGAATTGACTTAAAACAGCTGGCGGGCTATCTCGCGGCCACGTCCATCCTGGCCAATCTCGACAGCTACGTCGGCATGCCGCACAACTACTACCTGGTGATGGACAAGGCGGACGGCAAGATGCGGATCTTGCCCTGGGACATCAACGAGGCCTTCGGGACCTTCACCATGCACGGCCATGCAGAGGACCTCGCTCGATGGGACATCGACCGCCCGTGGGTGGGCAGGCACCTGTTGTTGGAACGGCTGTTCGCGACGGAAGATTTCCCGCAGCTCTACCGCGCCGCCCTCGCACAGCTGATGCAGCAGGCGTTCACCCAACAACAGCTCTTTGACCGCATCGCGGAGTTCGAAAAGGTTCTCTCACCGCACGTGGCCAAATCCGACAAGATCTTCTGGCTAGATGGGTCGACACTCAAGCACAAGCCGGTACCTCATATTGAGGGCTTGCAGATGGGCATCGACGGCGACCCAGCGGGGCTCAATCAAGCCGTCAGAAGAAAAATCCTCAGCATCAAGCCCTTCATTTTGAAACGAATCGAATCGATCAAGGCGCAGCTGGCAGGCGAGAGCGATGGAAAGTCGCTGGGGCGGCGAAAGTAGCTTGAAACAGAGGGGCATGTAGATCTCGACAACGCTTACTGCGAGGCCAAGGAGAATTAATTTGATGAAACCAACTACTTCAATGTTGAAGTCAATCCTGATCGCACTTGCAAGCTGCCTTGCTGTATCTACGCCGGCAATGGCACAGGAACAAACGAAGCCGAACATCATCCTTGTGATGGCTGACGACCAGGGCTGGGGAGATACCGCTTACAATGGTCACCCGTTTGTGCAGACGCCGGCACTCGATGCGATGGCCAAGAACGGGGTCGTGTTGGATCGGTTTTATGCCGGGGCGCCGGTCTGTTCGCCGACCCGCGCCAGCGTTATGACCGGCCGCAGCCCAATCCGAACCAAGGTGACCAATCATGGCCGCTACCTGC
>JABACA010000171.1 GCA_014237975.1 Mariniblastus sp.
ACGGCACCAGTCGACCAGCTGGAAATTTCAGCTGAGGCCCAGAGGATCAGCCAAACCGGTGATGTTCGTGCAGATCGTGTTGCCGACATACGAGCTCAGATTGCCAATGGGCAATATGAATCGCCGGAGAAAATCAATTCCGCCGTTGATCGGATGCTGGACGAATTTGGCTAAACCGTTGACCGTTGCGAGCAGATTGAAGTACCTTTTTGATCTGTTTCATAAAATAGCAAAAATCACCTTTCCACCTACCGGAGCACATTGCTCCGGTTTTTTTGTCGGTTCTTGGGAACTAGTTCGGATTGCCAGGCTCCACACAGGCAATCCGTTACACCCGTTTCTGAACTCGTCCGCCACCCAAGATTCCCATCAATGGCAATTGGGGTTATCATCCCTGGCTATAACAAAACCCTAAACGCATTCTAGCTCAACTTTCTATTATCGAATGTTCCACTGGTTTCAAAAACGTCGTCGCGCCCAGCTCTTCGAACAACCATTCCCAAAGAACTGGGAGTCTTTTCTCGAAAATAACATTGGTCATTTCCGCCGACTGAGCGAGCTTGAAAAATCAAAGCTGCGCAGGTTGACCAAAGTCATAGTTGCGGAAAAGGATTGGGAAGCTCACGCAGGATTGAGCATGAGCGATGAAATTAAAGTAACCATTTCCGGCATTGCCGGTCTAATGTTGTTGGGTGTTGACGATTTCTACTTTGACAACGTCAAGACGATCATTGTTTTCCCGCAAGCCGTTCGACGGGAAACCAACACGGGCTGGATCATTGAACGGGATACGTTTCATTCCGGCGAAGCTTACCAGGGTGGACAAGTTGTATTGTCCTGGAAGGACGCCATCACCGACGCGCGTTCGCCGGGAAATGGACACAATCTCGTCATCCACGAATTCGCCCATTGCCTGGACAGCCTGGATGGCGAGATGGGTGGCAGCCTCGATTTCAGTGATCATGAATCAACGGCCCTTTGGAATCGCGTTTGCGATGAGGAATTCCAGTCCCTTATACTTGCCGTGCAAGCTGGCAATCAAACGTTAATCAACGATTACGGGGCAACCAACAAGGCCGAGTTTTTTGCCGTATGCAGCGAAACATTTTTCGAAAAACCGAGACAAATGCAGCAGCAACATTCCGAATTGTTTCAATTGCTGCTCAAATATTACCGCATAGATCCTCGGAATTGGTTGCCACAATAATTGCGGCAATTCTCCAGCGCTCGTGACATCCGCAAATAAACGGTTCCAACTTAGCACGACACCAGCATAAAACGACGGGCAACATGGAACACGCAATTTGGTTACCTTATTGCCAGATGAAGACCGCGCGGCCACCGGAACAGGTGGTGCGAACCGAAGGTGTAATGCTGCACCTGGCAGATGGTCGGCAGTTGATCGACGGCATATCGTCCTGGTGGACCGCCTGCCATGGCTACAATCATCCAGACGTGGTTGCCGCTATCTGCCAACAGACTCAAGAGATGTCACATGTCATGTTGGGAGGACTGCTTCACCAAGGGGCGGTTCAGTTAGCCGAACGTTTGGCACAGATGATACCCGGGCAGGAAAACAAAGTGTTTTTTAGCGACTCGGGATCGGTTGCCGTCGAAGTCGCTTTAAAGATCGCAACCCAACACTGGATCAACCAGGGAATATACGGCAAGAACCGTTTTGTCTGTTTTCAGGACTCCTACCACGGTGACACAGCAGGTGCTATGAGTATCTGCGATCCTGTAGACAGCATGCATTCTCATTTCAAAGGGTTCCTGCTGGACCAATTTCCAACGACGATTCCCAAAACCGAGCAGCAGTTGAAGGCATTCAAAGATTTCCTGCTGGAACGCCGGGACCAAGTTGCGGGAGTCATCCTCGAACCACTCATCCAAATGGCTGCAGGTATGCGGTTCCACTCGATCGCATCGCTCAAGGGAATTGCCAACCTCTGCCGTGAGCTGGGCTTCATTCTGATATTGGACGAAGTGGCGACAGGGTTCGGCCGAACAGGATCCATGTTTGCTTTTGAACAGGCCAACCTTCAACCGGATATCGTATGCGTTGGTAAAGGACTAACGGGCGGCAGTGTCGGATTGGCTGCGACGATTGCAACCCAATCGGTTTACCAACCATTTCATACAGATTCGTCGGATCATGCGCTGATGCATGGCCCTACCTACATGGGTAATCCGATCGCCTGCGCCGCCGCCAATGCGTCACTTGATCTTTTTGAACAAGAACCCCGATTGGAACAGGTCCAAATGCTGGAAATGTGGTTGAGCGGTTGCTTGGAACCGCTGAAAGCCCATCCTCGAGTCGTCGATGTGCGGTGCAAAGGAGCCGTCGGCGTAGTCCAGTTGGAAGACGATGTTCCACTGCAGTCAGCCATCGAATTTTTCGTTGACCGGGGGTGTTGGTTGAGACCACTCAGGGATGTTGTCTACGTCGCTCCCAGCTTTACGATGGAACGGCCTCAGATCGAAACGCTTTGTGCTGCCATCAGGGAATACGTTGATACGCGATGAAAAAAGGCGGCAGAGTAGTTCTGCCGCCTTCAGGCCTACCATGTCAGATTCAATTCGGCCAACTCAGAGTCCCAACTCGCTGCTTGTTTGACGCTGGCCATCATTCAGAACCTAACTAGTCCTTGCCTTTGCCCTTTCGCTTTTTGTTGCCTGGCAGTTTGCCGTCCCCTTTAGCCGCCTTATCCGTCAGTTTGCCCGGCCGTCGAGTTTTGCCCGTTGCTCCAACAATGACGGAATCGCCTTTTCCGGCGGCCATCCTCATCACAATCGATTTAACTTCCATCTGATCAAGAAATTTGTCAGCATTGGTATCGATAACGTCCCAATGCATCAACAATTTCCGGGGCGCTTCGCTTTGAGAGATCTTATGATCCTGATCGATATCCAGAAATTCGATGATCGTCGCTACGACGTCTCCATCGCCAGAACGAATCGCGGCGGGCAACCGCCGGTTGGCGACACCCCCATTGGGCGGTCGTTTTTTTAGATTGCCCTGGTTGGCAGGATTTGCTTTTCCGGCGAGTTTGGCTTTCTTCCCGGGAACTGTTTTCCCGGCAGTTCCTTTTTGAATCTGGCCGACCTGACCTTTATTCTTGTTGATTCCGGAATTCTTTTGTTTGCCCGGGGGGTTTTGCGCAACGGCTTCGCCGGCAAACCAGATGGCAACAACAAACAGCACCCACCATTTCAATGTACGCATTTAATTCCCCGTTTGCTTGAGTTGAATTAACCTTCTTTTAATACTCACGCAGAGAAAACAAATTGCGGACAGGGAAAACGAATTAAACGGTTCTCATTTCTGCCGAATCGTTACAACAACCGGATCAAGGCAAAACCCGAATTTGAATATTTCTAAATTCGATGGGTGATCCTTCGGATTCAAGCGCAACAAAACCGGTGGCTGGTTCACACGCATTTCCCCCGGAAACTTCAAAACCGTTGACCCACAATCGCACCTCGCCGTTGATAGCGCGGATGTAGTATTCATTCCACTGCTTGACGCCGTGGGTATGGTTGGCGGAAGGAAAACTCCGGACGCCGTTGGGGGACAGCGGAGCGAACGGCTTCATTTTGGCCGATCCAACCGGAAAAACGTCCCCGTTGGTGGTAAACCAATCTGCCTTCTTGCCGCTCTGCTTTTCATATTGAGTTTGGTAACCATGATCCAAAACTTGAACTTCAATACCGTGGGGCAGGCCATTGGTTTTCGGCTTGAGTGCCTCCAGTGATTTCGCAGGTGACCAGACAAACACACCCGAGTTACCAGCGGATTTCATATGGCGCCAGTGGACGACTAACTCGAAATTCACATATTCCTCTTTCGTGCGATAAACACCTACACAATCCCCTTTGCAATACAGGACACCGTCACGCCATTCCCAGGTATCCTCTTGACAATTGACATTCACAAAGTCAGCAGCTCCCAATTCTTTCCAACCAACCTCGCTCCCGATCACCTGGATCTTCGATTCCATGACGGGGGTTTTCGGGATCGCTTTTTCCTGTGCCGAACAGCACGTTACAGCGAATAAAAGGGTAGAGATTCCGATAAGAACAATAACGTGGTTCATGGATACGCCTCGCAAAGGTTGAAACAGTCAATTCTTATTGTCTACAACCCGTCGGATTCAACAACCAGATGAACCTTTAATTCCGACTTCTCCATTCACGAAACTGAATAGGTATCAACGACCTGGAGATAATACAACAGCGAGGACTGGAAAATGACCAATGCCGTCGTTACCACCACCGACCAGATCGGGCGAAATAGGCTGATCCATACCAAGCAAATCAAAACCGAGCTGGTCCCCAGCAGTTTTCCGGTCAGGAAGAAAACCAAGGTGTCGGGGTCCAATTGGATCAGGTAACGGCAAAATGGATTTTCTTCCATAATTCCTTCCCGAAATTCAAACACGAGCAAGGTGTCATAGATCGATACAGCAGCGATAAAAGCTGCTCCCATTAAAAGATAACAGGGACGCAACCGATGTAACCATTGACTGGAAAAACGCTCGGGATTAGGTCGCTTTTCAGCTATGTCCAAGAAAAACAAAACGTGCTCAATTCAGCATCTTTGGCGGGATCGTCCTACTGAAATACACGTACACCGCCTGATTTACCGACACAAAATAAAAATTTTGGGTCGAGTTTGTGTTTTTGTCGCCCGGACGAAGCGAATTACGTGTTTAACTTATTAAGGAAGAGTCTGCCCCAATGCAAAACGAGCTGCCAGCCCAACCCGAATTGATCAGAGAGCTTTCCGCTAATCGCGAAGAGTCTTTGGCCAAGTACTTTTTATTAGTGCGCAGCCGCTTGCGTCGCGTCGTCAATTTCCGCTTGGACTACCGACTGAGCGGACGTGTTTCCGAATCGGATGTTCTGCAGGAAACTTACGTTCGCGCTGCCAAGCGAATCGACAGCTACCTATTGAAACCCGAAATGCCATTTTTCGTTTGGCTGCGACTTGAGACGCAACAGCAGATTCTCGACATTCATCGTCAACATTTTTCGGCAGGCAAACGGGATATCCGAAAAGAGATTTCTTTAGCCCGACCAAAACAAAATTCCGGTCGCACCTCGATGGCTCTGGCGGCACACCTGGTAGCGCAAATCACTTCACCAAGCCAGATGTTTGCCAAGGCAGAAAAAATTGCCGCATTGGAAAAAACTCTTAACACCATGAACGAGCTGGATCGGGAGGTTATTGCACTGAGGAATTTTGAAGAACTATCCAATGAAGAAACGGCCGAGGTGCTGCAAATAAAACCATCGGCTGCCAGTAAACGCTACCTTCGAGCGCTGAAACGATTGAAAGAAATTATGGAACTTGCCAAGTCCAACTCCTAAGCAAACTCGTTTTATGAAATCCCAGGAAAAAAAAGACCGGTTGCTCGAACGGATTGTCGCTCACTTTACCAAGCGGATCCGGGATGGGAAATTTCCCATCGATCGACAGATACAAACGGGAGTACCCCGAATACGGAGATGAGATCGAAGAAATATTGTCGTCCGTGGCGATGATCGAGGAACTTAAGCAACTGGAGGCGGGTGATCAAACGGTATCTGGCGGATCGATTAATCGGCTGACCCAGAAAAAGCTAGGCGATTATCGAGTGGTTCGTGAACTTGGTCGCGGCGGAATGGGAGTCGTTTTTGAAGCGGTTCACGAATCGTTAGGACGGCGGGTCGCCATCAAGGTATTGCCGGAAAGCTCGATTCAAAACCCACGGCAATTGGAGCGGTTTCGACGTGAAGCGCAGGCAGCGGCTAACCTCCACCATACCAACATCGTGTCCGTTTTTGGTGTCGGCCAATATGAAGGACATCATTACTACGTGATGGAATTCATTGACGGTCAAAATCTGGGACGGATCATCCACGAAATCAGGAAGCCCTCGGGCACCGATCCGAGCTTCGACTTGGCAGCCCCTGAAACTCTTAACGGGTCGGATCGAAGCACCTTCGATTCAATGAATATCAACCGGGAACCAAGGCCTCATGAAAAGTCTATTGATTCATTGATTGGCAAACGTCGGGAAAATCAGTGGCACTGGGCTGCCGACCTGGGATCACAGATTGCAGACGCTCTGTCCCATGCGCATCAACACGGAATCCTGCATCGGGACATCAAACCTTCCAACTTGGTGCTCGACGGTACCGAGGTCGTATGGATTACGGATTTCGGGTTAGTCAAAAATTCCACGAACCAAACGCTCACGAAAACCGGGGATGTCGTGGGAACACCGCAGTACATGGCACCCGAATCATTTGAAGGCAAATATGATGCGCGAAGTGAAACCTACTGTCTGGGCTTAACACTGTATGAACTGACAACGTTGAAACCGGCTTTTGAGAAAAAAACGACCCATGAATTGATCCGCAGTATTACCACTTCCTCCCCCGAATCGCCCGGTAAAATTTGCCCGGGAATTCCCAAGGATCTCAATACGATCATTGAGAAAGCAATCCAGCGTGATCCGATTGACCGGTATGCCACGGCCAGCGAATTGAGAGATGATTTGCGGGCGTTCCTGACAGACCAACCCATCCTGGCCAGGCGTTCCGATCCGCTGGAGAAGGCCTGGCGATGGACTCGCAGAAACCGATTGGTCACATCCCTGGTATTGGCGTCCGTGGTATTGATTTGTCTCGTTGCCATCACCGCGACCACCGGTTACATCACCACCCAGAACGCACTTAGCCAATTATCGGTCGAGAACAGTAAATTAGTGGTTGCCGAGGCAGAAATCAAAGCCAAGGAACAGCTGGCCAATGCGAATTACGAACAAATGAAAGAACAGTTTGACCGAGCTGAAACCAACGTCTCCCTGACGCTCGAGATGCTCGACCAGATGTTCGACCAGATGATCCTCAAAGATTCAACATCTGAAACCGATTTGGAAATTGAAGGTTTTGACGAACTGAGTGAAATACGAACAGCCGTCACCGCCGAAGATGCCCGCTACCTGGAGCGAATGCTGGTCTTTTACGAACGATTTACTGAACAGAACACTGACAATGAACTGTTGGTCCTTCAAACGGCAAGTGCCTATCGAAGGGTCGCCAATATTTATCAGTTGATTGGCGAAGCCGATCGAGCCGAACCGGCCTACCTGGAGGCAATCGAGATCTACCAAAAGTTACTCAGCGAAACGAATCAACTCGACAAAACTCGCACACGGGAATTGACTCTTTCGATTGCCCGTACTCGTAACGATTGGGCGGTACTACAATCCAACAAGGGCATGCGAGGTCATTCCGAAAACAGTTTGAGAACAACCGTTCAAGAACTGGAAGGACTTCATACTACCCATGCCGACGTAAAATTCGAACTCGCCAAGACACATTTCCAGTTGGCCAGTACACCCCTGCGATCGACATCATTGGGAAACCAGCCTGAGAATGCCAAACGTCGCCCCGACAGCCGCCGGCGGCGGCCGACCGACCCGGGGACACAACAGGCTGAGAATAGCGATCGGGGCCAATCTCCGTTGGGAGAAAATTGGCGCCGCGACATCTCCAGACCTCCATCCAATCACAGACCGCCGCCCAGCGTAATCAAGATGAAATATGAAAATGCCGTTCGCGCGCTGCAACTGTTCAAGGAGCTAAAGTTATCCGATCCCGACAAAACGGAATACGAACTCTTCCATGCCAAGACCCTGATGCAACTGGCCAGTAGCGAATTAGAAAACCAGGAAAAACAACAGGGATTGTTACAGCAAGCCAAGCAGGAACTGGAACAACTAAAGGACAGGTATCCAGACAACCCGGAATATCAATACGCGCTGGGTGTTTTCTATTTCAAGCGCACGGGTCAATCACGGGATGAGTCGGTCGATGACATGGAAATGGCGAATCAGATCGGTAAAGAACTCTACCAATCTTATCCACTCAACATTCGTTACCAGCAACTCTACGCCAATGCAAGTTTCAGCCTAGCACGGCAGTACCGTCAAATTGGTGAAAATCAAAAATCTCGCGACAACCAACTGGTCGCTTTATCGATGTGGACTGACCTTTCCAGCGAAACGGATGACATACGGTATTTCTATCAAAAAATCAGCCGCCAACTCGACTTGGCCCGTGAATTCATCCAACAGGAAAATTTTTCCGATGCAAAAATGTTACTCGAGGAATCTATTGAAGAGTTACAAAGTCGCAAAATCCACCAGTTGGCAATACGGTACACGCAACGCTTTCAAAGAGAACGACCGGGCACACCGCCCCTGTTCCGTGGTCGTTTTCGAGAACAAAAACCGGGTATGCGCCCACGGGAAGACGAGTTCTGGATGCAATACCAGAAACGTCTCGCCGACCACTATGGCCTGTTGAGTAATGTGTTACAGAAATTGGGTGATATTGATGGCTCTACCGGCGCCAAAGAAACAATCTCCCAGCTCCAGTTATCAGATCTCAAGAAGGGTGTTTTTCCAAACGGTAACTGAATCGCAATATTGGAGCCCCGATGGTGGCTCCACCTCTTGTTTTGGACAGTTCATCATGCAAAGCGAGGCCAATCGCGTGATCCCATTTCTGTCACCAAGGACCGATTATTGCCAGAATCACACGATCTGACACTTAACAAGTTGACCCCTACCAGCCCGAAAAACTAGAATCGACAGCAACAGTTTGATTTCCAAACTGGTTAACAACTGGGCAAATTCGGTCGGTTCGCAGATGGCAATTATTTCGACGTTGGACGATTCAGTTGTTCGACAAAAAGTCCACTTGGGGCGGCAAACCGTCGTAATTGGCAGACACCCGGAGTGCGATATCGTTATCGATGACGCTTCGGTAAGTCGCCGTCACGCCAATATCGCCAATGACAACGGGGTGTTTTTCGTTGCGGACCTGGAAAGCCGCAATGGAACGTTTGTCAACAGTTCCGCCATCCACCAGCCCACCCGTTTGTTTGACGGTGCCGAGATTGCCATCTGTGATATCAAATTTCGTTTCCATCTCGAACAGGAACCTGTTTTCCAGCCCATTCGCGGCTATGAAATGGATGATTCCAAAATCGCTCAAACCGTCATTTTGGAAGATGATCATGACGAAATTCACGCGAAGGTAATGTCTCAACTGGAAGTCCCGTCTCATCACCACCGTCGCGATCAGGATGTCAACGCGGAAGCCAAGTTGCAAGCGCTGATACAAACAGCTCGCGAGTTAAGCGAATCAGTGGTCTTGGAAGATGTTCTTGACAGGTGTTTGAGTTGCCTGTTTGAACTCTTTCGCGAAGCCGACCGGGGGTTCATTGTTCTAAAAGGACCTGATGAGGAACTAAAGCCTTTGGGCATGAAGATGCGGCAGCCAAATGATGAACGGATCAGGATCAGCCGAACGATCGTAAACCAGGTCTTGGAAACACGTCGACCTCTGATCAGTAGTGACGCTACTTCTGACGATCGTTTCAATCTTAGCCAGAGCGTTGTCGATTTCCGATTGAGATCGA
>JABACA010000172.1 GCA_014237975.1 Mariniblastus sp.
TTTTTGTCAACCTTTTTCCCTCCTGCAGTTCGGCTTTTCCACAGTTGATGCGATTGCTCGCTGAAAACCTGGCCGACAGTTTTTACTAAGAACTAAGAGAGATCTACTTAGAAACATGGCAACTGTATTAATTGACAAACTGCTGGAAGCCTGCGTGAAGCAAAGGGCCAGTGATATTCATATCACGGTGGGTCAGCCTCCCGTTTTTCGTCTGCATGGACGGCTCCGCAAACTGGAGACCAAGGTGCTCGAGGCGGATGACACGGTTGCGTTGATGAAGAGTATTTCCCCGGAACGTTGTCAACGGGAATTACAGGAAGCGGGAAGTGCCGACTTTGGATTTGCCTATGGTGACAAGGCCCGTTTTCGTGTTTCCATTTTTAAACAGCGTGGCAACATCGCGATGGTGTTGCGTCAGATTCCTAATGACATGCTGCCGCCGGAAGTGTTGGGGATACCCGAAGTATTCACCAAGTTGGCGATGCGGCCTCGAGGGCTGATTCTTGTGACCGGGCCTACCGGATCGGGTAAGAGTACGACACTGGCCAGCCTGGTGAATTTTATCAACGAGCGCGTCGACCATCACATTATCACGATCGAGGACCCGATCGAGTTTTACCACTACCACAAGAAATCGACCGTCAATCAAAGAGAGGTTGGGGTCGACGTCCCCAGTTTCTCCGAGGCGATCCGGCGAGCATTGCGGCAGGATCCGGATGTCATTTTGGTGGGTGAATTGCGCGACCTGGAGACGATCGGTGCCGCGATTTCCGCGGCGGAAACGGGGCATATTGTCTTTGGCACGCTGCACACCAACAGTGCCCAGGGAACGGTCAACCGGATTATCGATGCATTTCCCGGCAATTTGCAGGACCAGATTCGAACCCAGTTGTCGACATCCCTGATTGGCGTATTGGCACAGACACTGCTGCCTCGCATTGGCGGCGGGCGGATTGCCGCGTTTGAATCGCTGGTGGTCACTTCGGCCGTAGCGAACTTGATTCGAGAAAACAAAACGTTCCGTATTAACTCGGCGATTCAGACCGGGGCCAGGGAAGGAATGTTTCTCAATGATGATCACCTGTTTCGTCATTGGATTGAAGAAAAAGTTGAAATGGAGGATGTATTGGGCAAGGCCCATGATCCGGACGCACTTGCCAAGCGAATTGCGACCGCTCGGCGGCAGATTGAAGAAGGGCTGCCCGTGGATTACGCGGGTCGGCTTGATGAGACGACCTGATCCACACGGTTCGCATCGGGCAGTCGCACTGTCTGGTGGATAACCATTGAACCAACGACGAAAATTGTACAGAAACCAAAAAATGAAAATCAAACGGAAAGTTACTGGGTAACAACATGGCCGTCAGGCGCCTTGGTCAAATTCTTGTCGACTTGGGATTTATCTCCGATGACCAGTTGGAGATGCTCAATGAAGAACAGAGTCAGAACCCGACCCAGCTGATTGGCCGGATCGCGGAAGATATGGGTCTGATTACGGATGACCAGTTGATTGTTGCTCTGGCCGAACAATTTGGCTTGCAGTCAATCGACATTGAGGGCGTGGTGCCTCCGGAAGACGCCAAGGCGATTGTTTCTGACACGATGGCTCAGCTGTACCGCGTGATCCCATTACAAGTCAATGATGGTGTTGTGACCATGGCGACTTGTGACCCGCAAAACCTGTCCATGCAGGATGAATTAAGGCGATTCCTGGGCCATGAAATCCGCTTGCTGGTAGCGACTGAAAACCAGGTCCAGAAGTCAGTCGACAAGCATTTCAATGAAGAAATTGAAAGCATCGAAAAAATCATCGCCGAACTCGAAAACGACATGGAGTTGAAAGAGGCCAGCGAAAAATTGGGCGGCGGCGGCCCGATCAACCTGAGTGATGTGGCTGAATTGGTGGACAGTGCCCCGGTCCGCAAACTGTTGAACATGGTGTTGTTGCTGGCCATCAAGGACCATGCCAGTGACGTTCACTTCGAGCCCTTTGAGGACGAGTTCCGGATTCGAATCAAGGCCGATGGCGTTCTGTTTGAAATGGTTCCCCCGCCTCGGCACTTGGCGTTTGCCATCACGACGCGAATCAAGGTCATGGCCAATCTGGATATTGCCGAACGGCGTTTGCCGCAGGATGGCCGGATTGAATTGACCGTGGGTGGTCACCCGGTCGACTTGCGGGTCAGCGTGATGCCGACCATGTTTGGCGAGAGCGTCGTTCTTCGAGTGCTCGACCGCTCGGTGGTTTCTTTGGATCTGAATAATGTTGGAATGAACGAAGAGACGATCGACGAGTTTCGCAAAGTGATGATGAAACCCAACGGAATTATCCTGGTGACGGGGCCAACCGGTTCCGGCAAAACAACCACGCTGTATTCGGCCCTCAGTGAATTGAACCAGATCGAAGACAAGCTGATAACAACGGAAGACCCGGTTGAATACGATATTGACGGGATCATTCAGATCCCTATTGATGATGATATCGATGTGACATTTTCAAAATGCCTGCGAGCCATTTTGCGGCAAGATCCCGACAAGATCCTGGTCGGCGAGATTCGCGACCTGGAAACGGCAGAGATTGCGGTCCAGGCGTCGCTGACGGGACACACGGTGTTCAGCACGCTGCACACCAACGATGCGCCCAGCACGGTCACCCGGATGAAGGATATGGGGGTCCCCACGTTTTTGATTACGGCCACCGTCGAGGCCATTCTGGCACAACGCCTGGTTCGCCGCATTTGCCCCGAGTGCCGCGAAGAGGTAGAGCCCAGCGAAGATATGCTGACCGAAATCGGATTGACGTTGCAGGATGTTGAAAACAAGACGTTTTACCGGGGAGCCGGCTGTACCGGCTGCAGCAACACAGGTTACAAGGGCCGAGTGGGTCTGTTCGAGTTGATGATTATGAATGACGAAATACGCGAGTTGATCATGCTCAACGCGCCGACTGACAGATTGCGCGATGCGGCTGAAGCGAATGGAATGAAACTACTGCGAACTGCGGGCATTTCATTCATGTTTGATGGTACGACGACACTGGAGGAGGTGGTCCGCGAGACCATTTTGGATGCCTAAAATCGGATCGTGACCGGCTAGGCCAACGAAATAAACACAGACAGAACACGAATTGAAACAGCCACCAACACCCAACCTGCTCAGACAATTGAACCAAGCCATTTATAGATACGATCTTAATAAACGTTGATGATTTAGCTGGAACGGCGGACGATTGTGGTCCGTTGATCCTGACTAGTGAGGATTGAGTTATGCCGACTTATCAATTTGAAGCGATGGACCCCCAGGGTCAGGAAATTCGAGACGTCATTGAGGCGCCGACCCAGGACGAAGCTCAGGCGACGATCCGTTCGATGGGCTATTTCGTGACCAAGATTGCGGTCCAGAAATCGTCTCAAAAGGCGGGTACCCAGAGTAGCTCGAAAAAGAAAACCTTCGCTTTGGGCGGTGCCGGTGGCAAGAAAATCGTCCAGTTTACGCGGCAGTTGTCGATTCTGCAGGATGCGGGCCTGCCCATTTTGAGATCGCTCAAGATCCTCGAGGAACAGTCTCGCCCGGGCGCTTTGAAGAACGCGTTGATTGACGTTTGCGACGAGATTGAGAGCGGGTCATCGTTGTCAGAGGCATTGGCCAAGAGCCCCAAGGTGTTTGATCGACTCTACGTTAACATGATCAAGGCCGGTGAGGCGGGTGGTTCGCTGGAAGTCATTCTGCGACGCCTGGCCGAATTCAAGGAGCGAACCCAATCGCTCAAGAACATGGTGATCGGTGCCATGATTTACCCGATCATGGTCGTGCTGTTTACGATCGGTATCCTGACCTTCATCATGATTCGGATCATTCCTGAATTTAAGGAAATGTTCGAAGAGTTCGGCATCGAACTACCGGCTATGACGGAGCTGTTAATCTCCATTTCAGACCGCTGTGTTAGATTGTGGTTCCTGTTCCCGCTGATCCCGATTGCCCTGATCCTGTTTGTGACCCTGGTCTGTAAATTCCGGGCTGGCCGAATGGGTTGGCACCTGTACCTCTTGAAAATACCCGTCATCGGCAAACTGGTTGAAAAGAGTAACCTGGCCCGAACCACGCGAACCCTGGGTGCGTTGGTCGCCAGTGGTGTTCCCATTATCGAGGGTTTGACCATTACCCGGGAAACGTCCGGCAATGCGATGTTTGAAAAGATCTACAGTAAAGTGACCGACGCGATTCGCGAGGGTGATACGATCGCGGCTCCCATGAAGAGGAATTCCAAACCGAGTTTCCATCCGGTGACCCTGTTCTTTTTCGTGGCCACCATGACGCTGCCGCCACTGGCCGTGCTGTTGATACAGTTCGACCTGTGGTTCTACGTGGTCTATGCCTGTGCTGCTTTGGGCATGATTGCCGTGATGTGGTACGTCCTTCGGTGCCGAAAGCCGGTCGTCGAAGACCTGGTGATCAACATGATTGACGTGGGTGAAGAGACGGGCGAACTGGACGTCATGTTGTACAAGGTTGCCGACTATTACGAAGAAGAAGTGCGAACCATTACCGACGGTATGTTGAAGATGATCGAGCCGATCATGATCATTTTCCTGGGTCTCGTCGTATTGTTTATCGTGGCGGCGTTGTTCATGCCTCTGATTGCCATTATTGGCGGTTTGACCGGGGGAAAATAACGACTTGTTCGCTGGCCTGTCCCCCAGGTTCCTGGTGGGACCGGGCCGAATGAAAACGAAAATAACTTACCTGGAGAAGATCCAATGAAAGCTTATCTGAACCAAAACGGTCGTTGTGGCCGACGCGGCGGTTTTACCGTGGTTGAAATCCTGGTCGCCATTACGGTCATCGCGATCCTGGCCGCCATGCTGATCCCGGTCGTCGGCGGAGCGATGCGGCGGGCCAATGAGTTTGCCATTCAGAGTGAGATGAGCCAGCTCGACCTGGCGATCGAACACTTTAAGAGCGACAACGGGTTTTACCCGCCCAGTTTTAGCAGGTTGAATAGTGTGACGTTTTTGTCCTACCTGAATCGGATTGCGCCAAACCATGCCTACAATCAAGCGAATATTAATGATTGGTGGTCGAATTATGGTCAAGAAATTGCGGAACTGCCGGGTGCCGACCTGGTCTTCTGGTTGTCCGGAATTGCCAAGAACAAACAGTATCCGCTCGGAATTTCGCCACTGAATCAACCGTATGATAATAATTCAGGTGTTGGTTTTTTGGCAGGACATAATTTCCACCCTGGCGACAACCAGGTTTTTGAACGAAATGTCTATTTTGATTTCAACAGCGAGCGATTGAATTTTTGTCACTCCCCCAATCCAGCGAATCCGAATACTTCTGAACCGGCTAGTTATGTACAAGCCAAGGGTAAAGCTTTCGATCCGAAACAGGCTGCTACCTTCCCGAATGATCCATGGAAGTGGGCGGCCGTTTATCTTTACCTCGACTCAGCCAGCTATGGAAAGGTTCCGAGTGGTTACTGTAAAAACGGTGCAACGGATCTGACTGACCCCAGAAGTTTCTTTAATGAAGATTCCTTTCAGCTAGTTGCCCCCGGTTTGGATGGCGAAATAGGTAAGAAGCCAAGTGGGCTGGGAGGTCTTTTGGTAACAGACTACGTGTATCCGGACCCCAGTAATCCAACCAAACTCCTAAAAGGTGGCCTGGACAACATCACTAACTTTATTGGTGAAGGATCGGGAAAATTGGAAACGAAGGCGTTAGGAATTGACTAGGTCGGCCGTCGTACCTTGTTGCATGGTTCTTACTTGCTCACTCAAACTCAATTGGCAACCCAAACTCCTCTTAAAAACCTGCCTATGAACATCTTATCCAGACAACCGAAATCGAAACCGAAACCAAAATCGAAACCGGCCCGCTGCGGCTTCACGCTGGTGGAGCTGCTATTTGTGATTGCCATCATCGCGATCCTGTCGACGTTGTCGCTGGCGATGATCCGATCGTCCCAACAGGAGGCCCGCTCTTCGGCCACCCAAAGCCGGATCACTCATATCGAGAACATCCTGTCGATCTACGTGGAAGAATTGGAGTTTCGCAAATTGCCGATTGCCTGGGGTGATTTACTTGCGTTTGCGAGTGCTAACCCCAACGGTTCTCCTGCAAGTGTGCAGGCAACCGATTTGCGCAGCCAGATACTGGCTGATTACATGAACGTAGAGATGCCTCGCGATAGTGCAACGCTACAGAACGACGCTGCACTCATTTTTCCAAGTGAAAAGTTCCGGAATCAGGTATTGAGCCAATACGGAAACAGCATCCCAGTTCCATCACTCAATAACATACCTTTAAGTCTTGAGGATTATTTAAAGCAATACAATCAAACGGCCTCCACTTACCGCTGGGCGCATGTGAAATCGTCGGAGCCTTTTCCCGATGCCGTCGACAATCAGGGCGAGCTGTTGTACCAGCTGCTCAGCATGGTCCAGTTTGAAGGTGAAAGTGGGTTGGAATCGTTGGGCAACGGAGCTTTAGGTGACTCCGATGGTGACGATGTTATGGAAGTTGTTGATGCTTGGGGAGAGCCGCTGAACTTCGAAATCAAACAGCGTACTTACAATGGCGGGAATCCGATCGGCTGGAGTGATTTGGATTTTACGACTCTGCCCCAGTTCGAAGATTTTCGGTTTAACGTCTTTTCAAGCAATCCGGCCGCGCCTCGACGAGTGGAGTTTTAAAGATGAAAACAACATCCAATATTCGTCGCACGGGCCTGACACTGGTCGAACTGCTTGTCGTGATTGCCATCATGGGCCTGTTGACCGCGTTGATCGTTCCCCAGGTTCGCCTGGTAAACAAGGATCGTAATATTCGCGAAGCGGCTCGCGTGGTCGGCACGGCGCTGGCCCAGGCGAGGGATCGAGCCATTGCCAACGGTTCGGCCGGCCTGATGATCGAGCGGAATCAGAATCTGGTTCAAAATTTTGGTGGCAATGACTTTTATTATGGCGGGACGCGTCTGTATTTAATGCGAAACGTCCCTAACTACACCGATAATTATGGACCCAACAAAGGTTGCATGATCAGTGGACAGGGTGCCAACCAGCGGTTTGTCCATATCCGAAAACCATTCCGCAGTGGTGTGATACGCGCAGGAGATGAGATCGCTTTTGCCGGAAATCCGACACGTTACCGGATCATCGCGCCGCCGGTCGACCAAAACTTGGTACCGCCTGGTACGCCAGATGAAGAAGGGACTGCCGGGGGTTGGCTTGCACAAACCAGATTGACGATTGAGTTAGGCCTAAGCCACGGTATCACGAACCAAAACTACATTTACAAACGGCCTGTTCGCAATACGACTCCCTGGAGTGGATTGAACCTCGATCCCCCGGAGGAGGTTGCCTACACGATTTTTCGGCAGCCTCGCAAAATGGAATCGAGCCGTGTCGATTTGCCCGAGGGATACATTATCGATCTCCGATATTCCGGACCCATTGCTCCCGCGTTAAGCAATGGCCCGGGAAGTGGTGCTAACGAAACTCCGACGACCAAGTTTTCGTACGCTGGTGATGGGACGCCCGTTTATCTTGTTTTTGGCCAGGACGGTGGTCTCAGTCAGATGGGACTCAATGGCAATGTGGGTATTCCCGTTAGTGAATCGATCGATCTGTTCGTTACCGAGTATCGCCCCGAGGATGCGATTGGCGTTACGGGTGTCGACAACACCGCTTACCAAGTGCTGAGTAACCCGGCAGCTTTATGGGTCACTTTTGGCAGTCAAACGGGTGGTGTCAACGTCGGTTACAACACGCCTCCCGTTAGCGGTGGTTTCGTTAAAAATTTGATCGACAGTGCCCGCCAAACCTCACGTACTCGTACTAGTGCCAACCAATAACGCTTTTCTTTAGAGACTCGCATGAAATTGTTTATTGAAATCAAGAGAGACCCGGCCCGGCGAACCGGTATTTCGGTCGTCGAGGTTCTGAGCGCCATGGTGGTTGCTTTGATCGGTGTATTTGGAGTCATGGTCCTGATTCCCTTCTCGGTTCAACAGGCTCAGTCGGGGCTTGACCGTAATGAATCGGCTACCGTGGGACGCAATGCTCTGGAACAATTGGAGATCGAAGGATTTCGGTTTGTCGACAGTCAAGATAACACCCGAATTGGAAAGGCAAGCAATGTGGGCGGGTCGATATCTTGTCGCAACTTGTTGAATGATCCCCCCCGCGTTTTGGTTGTTGACCCGTTATTTGTGGCTGACAGGGGTGCCAGTTCTACGCCCGGTACTCGTTATCAAAACTTTGTCGGGTTTGATCGATTCACGTTGGCCGACAGCCTTAATCAGGAGATGTCGGTCGCGATGGCCAGGCAGATGTGTCGCACGACGGACGACTTGCAGTTTCAATCGGCAGTGGATGAGTTAGGCCCGCCGCAACAGATTTTTGACCAGGCTAACGGTACCTCTGTTCGTCGCCAGAGCGACGGGCGCATGTCTTGGAACGCCGTGCTGGTACCGGTTGGAGCTTCGGCTTCGAATGCCGGGTTAAGGTTTCGAATGAATATCCTGGTCCATAAAGATCGTGATCTGCTGGATGGGGTTCAGTATGAGCCTCGGCAGGCTGTGCTGCTTGGTGGCGGTACGGTTCAGTTGAATTCGCCGCTTACCGATGTGCGCCGCGACGACTGGGTCATGCTGCGCAACACCCAGGCGGGCGGGAACAGTGGATATCAGTCTCAGCATCAACAGGTCGGTTTTTATCGCGTGACGGCCGTCGGTGGTACTAATAGTATTGGTGCTAACAGCATTTTGACGCTGGATGGCCCCGACTGGGATCCTGGCAATGGACCGGCGAATTTGTACCATCTGGTGGGAATCCGCGATGGGAAGCGAAGTGGTCAAGTGATCAACGTATACGAGCGGACCATGCAGTGGGAGCGGAAATCGAACTGGAACTAAGAACTGGCTTACCTCTTTAGAACGATAGAGCGAACTTGCTGTGAACCCCTTTAATCTTTTCAAAACGAATCTCTTCAATCAGAACCAGCCAAACCGGTCACTCCGGAGGAAAATTATGAAATACAATCGATCCAACCAGCGAAATGGTGTCACCTTGTTGATGGTGATGACCGTCCTTGTTCTGTTCCTGTTGATGGGAACGACGTTCATGATCGTCACCAATAATTTCCTCAAGTCGGCCCGCCAGCGGAGCAAGTTTCGACTCAAGGGTGACGATGCGCAAGTGTTGGTCGAGCGGGCTCTGTACGATATCATCCGCGGTCCGGATCTGAATAACATAATGTCACCTCTGCGCGG
>JABACA010000173.1 GCA_014237975.1 Mariniblastus sp.
CACAAGCGGGTCAGGGTGAACCACAAGCGGGTCAGGGTGAACCACAACAGGGGCAACCTTTGAATACTCTGGCGCAAGCAGCTCAAGCCCAACAATCTGCCATGGCCGGGGCACGAGTCCAATCTCAACAACAATCTCAACTCGCTCAAAGCAATCAATCGGCGCAACCTTCGTTGCCTTCGGATTCGTTATCTAATCCGGCACTGACCGGACCAGAACAGGAGTTCGTCGTCGAGTCGGTCGAGCGGGACGGAGAGGACTGGGGTAAACTGCGTGGCAAATCGGCCGAAGGGAACGTTTCTGGCAAGCGTGGTAAAGTCTCTGAAGAATATCGCAAAAAAGTGGAAGCGTATTTTAAAGTGCTCGCCGAACGGGCCAAACTCGGGAAATAGAAAAATGCGCTATCAACATCCTGCAACATCCGTTCAAGGCCCGGCTCTTATCGCAATCTTGAGCATCGTGCTGTTGATTTTAGTTTGCGGCAATTCCCTGGCCCAGGATTCCCCGGAAGTTCAGGAAAAACCGGCAACAGAATCCGTGTTCCAGAAGGACGATACGGATCGTTCTGTCGACCGGGCGATCGCATTTCTGATCAAGAACCAGAAACCGGATGGGGCCATTTACGACAAAGGGCATCCGACGACCATGACCTCGCTCTCGATCATGGCGATGGCCGGGGTCGGAATCCAACCGGTTGACCCAACACCCGAAGGCCGCGCGATGAGTCAAGCGCTGGCCTATGTTCTTCACGATGACCGGGTCGATGAGAAAGGTTATTTTGGTCAAGCTGACGGATCCAGGATGTACGGCCACGGGATTACCACATTGATGCTGACCGAAATGATGGGGATGGGCGTATCGTCGGAGCAGGACAAGCTGATCCATGAAAGGTGCCAAAAAGCGATTGACATCATCTTGAGTTCCCAAAAAGAACCGAAGCCGACTCATTTTCAAGGTGGATGGCGATATGAACCCGCCTCAAGAGACGCCGATCTCTCGGTAACCGTTTGGCAAGTCATGGCGCTGAGAAGTGCGAAGAACGATGGATTGAAGGTTCCCAAGCAGGCGATCGACGATGCCGTTGCCTACTTGCAACGATCCTACGTGTCTCGCCTCGACCGCAACGGACTGCCCGACCAAAAGCCGAGTGGTTTTTCCTACGAACCGCAGCGGAACCATGCCACTTTTACCATGACGGCTGCTGGATTATTGGCGATGCAAGTTTGTGGAAAATATGAATCGGAACAAGTTCAGGGCGCCTCCGATTGGCTGCTGGCCAAACCCTTGAACTGGAAAGAGCGGTACGCCTCTTATGGAATCTATTATTACGCGCAGGGCATGTACCAGAGCGGTGGGGAATACGCGGAGACGGCGGAAAAGAATGTGCGGGACTTGTTGATCAAAGAACAGGCGGGTGATGGTTCATGGACGTCGGGAGATAACGGCGAACAACAGGTGGGCAAAGTCTATGCAACCTCGATGGCCGTCTTAAGTTTATCAGTCAAATATCACTTTCTTCCAATTTACCAGAAGTAGATTTCGGGTTGTTAGTCATCGTTCCCGATCCAAATTTCCGGTCAATGGAAATGTGTGCCCCCACCTTTAGCACACCATCCCGGAAAACGATTTTAAACATCACAGCAGTAACAAAGCGACAACATGAAAACAGCAATTGCTCTACCGCTCCTTCTTGCAGCCTCAACAGGCTTCGCAGAAGACAAGCCCGTTCATCTGTTTATCCTCTCGGGGCAATCCAACATGCAGGGGATGGATCCGGAGACCGGGTTCATGCCGGAGGCCAACAAGCTCTTTCAGGGCGAGAAGGTCGTCTACATCAAGGTGGCCAAGGGTGGTCAGCCGATCTGCCGATGGCTGGTCGAATGGCTCGAGATCGCCAAAGAGAAGGGGCTGGACGAAAAGCACAGGCAGCGGATCCACCGGGGTGGCAAGGTCGAGTTCTATCAGCCGATCCTGGATCAATACAAGGAATTGCTGAAGAAACATCCTAAGCTCGCGTCAGTCACTTTCTGCTGGATGCAGGGTGAACGTGATGCCAACGGCGGCGCGCATGAGCCATACAAAGACGCCCTCAAACTACTGATCGCCAAACTGCGCCGCGACCTGAAGCGCCCGGACATGAACATCGTCATCGGCCGCATCGGTGATTACGCGCTGGACAGACCATCGTGCGTGGCAGTACGAAAAGTACAACGTGAAATTGCCGATGAGGATGATCGCGGCGCGTGGGTCGATGTGGATGATCTCAATGACAGAGAGGTCAATGGAGAAATCAAGAGCGCCGTTCATTACAACAGGCCGGAGGGTTACATCATTCTCGGGAAACGCTTCGCCCGGCAAGGCCACGCACTTGTGACCGGAAAGAAGCCTGCGGAAAATGGCAGGCCCGGAGATCGAGCGCCCCAGGAACTCGAGAAGAAGGAAAACAAGAAAGAGAACACCCAAGAGAGGAAGAAAAAGAATGTGGAGGAGCTTTTCGACCTCAAGAACGACCCTGGCGAAACGACAAACGTGATCGCTCAATATCCCGAAGTCGTGGATCACCTGCGTAAGTTATATGATCAATGGTGGATCAGGATTCAGCCGGGGCTGGTGAACGAAGATGCCTACCAGAAATCGCCCGCGAAGGGCAAAGGTGCTCCCCAGAATGGTGAATGAAGATAAATACCATTTTATTGAAATCATTAAGGAATGGCCATAGTTCATCCTGTAACGAAAAATTCAACTAACAAGAATGCATAGCAATGGAAAGAATACAGTTCGTAATCGTGATGGGTGGCGGAGTCATCGTGCTGGTGGGATTTCTCGTTTGGCTGTTTTTGCATCTCGAGAAAAAGCGAACCAAAGCCCTGCAGGCAATTGCCGCAGAAATCGGTCTCCAGTTTTCTGCGACCCAGCATGAAGATTTGTCTGCAAGCATGCAAAAATTTCCTTTGTTCAATAAGGGTCGTGGTCGCAAAATACGCAATGTGATGTCAACAGAGACGGACATCGCACGGCTCACGATCTTTGATTATCAGTACCGAACCGGGGGCGGCGATAGTTCTAAGACACACCGCCAAACGGTTGTGGCTTTGGAGTCAGAGGCCTTGAGGCTGCCCACTTTTTCTCTGCGACCCGAAAGAGTTTTTGATAAGATTGGTGCTGCAATAGGCATGCAAGACATCGATTTCGAAGAACACGCCGACTTCTCGGACAATTTTGTGCTCAGCGGGGATGACCAACAATTGGTGCGGCAGTTTTTCGACAGCGAACTATTAAATGAGTTCGTGAAACGCAAAGGAATCAGCGTCGAGAGTGCCCCTGGGAGTTTTGTCTATTTTCGTACTCGCAGGCGTAAGCCTGAGCAAATTCGGGATTACATGAATCAGGCCTACGCAATCTACTCAGCTCTTGTTGATCGATTATCGCGGTCAACATCAACCTCGAATTGAGAGAACTATGTGAAGAGCTGACGGGTGGTCAACTTTTGGATGCTGGTGGTCAAATAGTGGTCAACGCAAACGCACAGAGAATCCCACAGGAGCATGTTTCCAACGGCACAAATTGAAAACATAGTAGAAAAGCTCCTGCAAGCCGGTGAAGGTTCGCAGGAGCCTTTGGTGGAGTACACCCGGAGGGATTCGAACCCCCAACCCTCGGTTCCGAAGACCGATGCTCTATCCAGTTGAGCTACGGATGCAGATATTTTCGCAGGGGCCGAATCTAACCGATGAAAATGCAGTTTGCCAGCCCGCATCCAAGGATAAGGATTCCTATCTGTTTTTCAACGGGAATTCAAAGTTTTGCGTCGATTCTGGTAGCGCTCCGTCGATCGAGGCGGGTCGCCGGGTAACCACCTGTCGAACTAATTTACCCAACCCGGAATACTGGGAATTTGCTCAATCGTAAGGGTTTTTTTGCATTTTGCCGTTGAAAATTAGAATCTGACGAGGAATTCTACAGTCTGACTGTGCTAAACTTGTTGTGTTGAGGCAGAATTGAATATGAAACGACCGTTGGCGATGGTTCGGATGCGAAAAGTGGCGATTTGCAGATCGTTGCGAGGCTGAAGTTATGAAATCAATTACGCTTAGGGTTTTGGATGGAGCCGACCGGGGAAGAATCTTCGAAAACCTGAATGCGCCCATTTCGATTGGCCGAGAGGAAGGAAACTCGATACAGCTCAATGATGAACGGGTTAGCCGTTTTCATCTCAAGATTCAGCAGGATCATAACGAGCTGGTGCTGACGGATTTGCAAAGCACCAATGGAACCAAGGTCAACAACGAAGAGGTTCAGCTGAGAATTCTTCGACATGGTGACATGATATCGGTGGGTCGCAGTACGATCGTTTTTGGTACCCGCTCGCAAATCAATCGTCGACTGGAGAAGCTGGGCCAGAGTGGCGTCAGCAAGAAAATGGACATGTCCAGGCAAATGAGCAGTGATGCCTCGGTGAACCACTGGACGGACGATCCTAATTACCAGTTGGCATTACTGGATATTGATCCTCCCTGTTTGCCGGAGCGGCTCTCGCCCGGACAGGCTGCACAACTCTCGGAATTACTTGAATACCTGCAGGTTCATTTCCGGCGAATCATATCGGAAGTAGAAATGAATCCACGGAACCACGCCGTTGAATTGAATCGTGAAGAGTGGCAACGTGTGATTGATCTACAGTCCCGTGTGGCCGAATACCTGAAGTCAATTGGCCAGCCTGATTAGTCGCTGGCATCCGCTCGCCTGTAAGATCTTCGGCGAGACAAAATGAAAACGGGTTGACGTCTTCGGGCATTAACATAAACCCGAATTACATCGACATTCGTGTTGCCCAGTCAGTGAGCAACTGGAACTGTTCTATGAAGTCGTTTTCCCGGGTTCCCATCGGGCTTTTGAAAAAGCTGCTGAGAAAAACCAGCATCCCGACGTCTCCACGTTGCTGTGCCATTTCGGTAAAACGGCACAAGTCCAACACCAACGGAGCTGCCAAAATGGAATCGCACCCCTGCCAGGTAAATTGAAGGACCATCGGCGTCCCCAAAAATCCCTTGAAATGAATGTGGTCCCAGGCCGTTTTCCAGTCGCCCAGACTACGGATGTACTCGATGCTGATGTGGCTTTGGGGATGATAACCCAGCATTTGCCCCAGTAAATGGTCTTTGGAATCCACTTTTGTTTTCTTGTTGATCGGATCCTGCAACACCTGGCCGTCCATGTTGCCAAAGATGTTGTGGCCGACCCAGCTCATGATCTGCAGGTTGCGACGGGCAAACGCAGGAGCTAATACACTCTTTAAAAACGTCTCGCCCGTTTTTCCGTCGCACCCAGCGTGAACCGTTTTCCGTTCCACTGCCAATTGGTCCAGGGCGGGTAAATTACTGCCCAACGAAGGTGTGAAATTGACGTACCCGAATCCCAGCTCAAGTGCCGCGATTGCATAAATTGTACTGGCGGGAAGGGGGCAGTCAGGCTGGTCAAGCAGTCGTTCTGCATCACTCCAGTTTTCCGGGACTTGTAACTCGTCCGGAATTGGTTCGGTGGAAGCCAGGTTAATCACTACCACCGAATCACACTGCTGATCGTCAGCAAATGCTCTCAGATCATCCTGAATCAGCTGAACCGCATGTCGCCCCGAGTTGACTTGTTGGACACGGGCCTCGTGACTGAGTTGTTCAATAGTCGTTCCGCAATTCAACAAGATCCCCGGCTTGATCCGCTGGTCCAGCTCATTGAGAAAATCGGTGCATTGGTCGACAAGACCTGGCTGGATAGCAGCGGCCATGCCACTGGCCAGTTTTGTTGCTTCCGTCAGGCTGTCGGTCTGCCTGATATCATGACCGCCAACAACCATGTTATGCCAGTCAATTAAATTCAAGTCTTCAAAGATCGGTAACTCGCTGACCAAGCCGCAAGAATCCGTCAGTTGCCGTTGCAGCGCAGCCAATCCTATGGCCACCGAGGTCGCAACACCCCCGTGGGCACCAATCAGCCACAATCCGACACGACGAGACATAAACATTCCTAAAAATTGAAGTTGAACGGGGATACACCGTTGGATTAGCTGGAGTGCACTATCTGTTAAACTGTGATCTAGAAACAGGGTGCCAAGATATCGGTTTAATCACGCTGCAGGGCGTTATCCGATGGTTCTTGTTGCCTGAACCGGAAATACGTTCACTCGGGAGCGAGCCAGATTTTCCAACAGGGCTATCTCACGAATTGCCCCCGACTTACATTGTTTATTTTCCCACGCGACACCGACCATCGTCAAGGCTACCTTTGGCGGTTGGTCCTTGGCTTGTCCGTTTTGATGCCGACAAACATGTTGATCTTTCCATTCAAAAATGAGTGATTCCCTAATGTTTGAAACCGTTACGCTTTGCCCACCCGACGCAGTTTTTGGATTGACCGAGGAATTCAAGCGTGATTCCAATCCCGACAAGGTAAATCTCTCTGTTGGGGTTTACCGTGATGAACAGGGCCAGACACCCGTCATGCGGGCAGTGCACCATGCCGAGCAACGAATGCTGGATGAACATCAGGGACACACCTACCTGCCGATCGATGGTCTCCCCGGATACAACCGCTCGGTTGCCGAGCTGATTTTTGGGCCCGATCACCCGGTGATCCAGCAACAGCGTTTCGCGACTGTCCAGACACCCGGTGGCACAGCTGCCTTGCGGATTGCTGGAGAAATTTTAAAACGTCAATGCGGTGTCTCAACCATCTGGATCAGCAATCCTACCTGGTCCAATCACCTGCAAATCTACCGAGCTGCCGGTCTGGAGTTGCAACAATACGATTACCTCGACCCGCAAGGAACCGGGCTGGATTTTGCCAGCGTTTGTCGAGGTGTTGAAGCCGCCCAACCGGGAGATGCCATTCTCGTCCATACCGTCTGTCACAATCCGACCGGGGTCGATCTGGATTCGGAACAATGGAACGAATTATTGCAACGAATTTCTGACCAACAACTCTATCCAATTTTTGATTTTGCCTATCAGGGTTTTGGTGCAGGACTGGAGCTGGATGCTGAACCGATTCGGAGATTTGCCAGTAGCGAAACTTTTAATGGCGAGGCGTTTGTCTGCAATTCTTTTTCCAAGAACTTTAATTTGTATGGTGAGCGGGTTGGTGGAATTTCCATCACGGCAAGCACTTCCGAAGCGGCAACGGCCATGTTAAGCCAGCTCAAGTCGATTGTGCGAACCATGTACTCGAATCCGCCCAAGCATGGTGGCGCCATTGTAGAACGCGTGTTGCGTGACGAGACGTTAAAGACGGATTGGGAGGCGGAGCTCGACGGAATCAGGCAACGCATCCAGGAGTTGCGGATCGCGTTTGTCGACCAAATGTCTCAACGGTTGCCAGGCGTCGATTTTAATCACATCAAGAACCAGCGGGGCATGTTCAGCTATTCAGGCATTTCAGCGGAGCATGTTGATCGTCTGAAAAACGAGTTTGGAATCTACCTGTTGCGCAGTGGGCGGATCAATATCGCTGGTTTGAATCGAAAAAACCTCGATTATGTCTGTTCCGCGATTGCTTCCGTTTTGAGTTAGCTGCCTGGGACGGCGCAAATTCGGCCCACATACAGTGCCCGCGAAAAAACCGGATGAGAGAGGGCATTTCATCGCGAAGGATAGGCGGTAATGATCTGATCCTGGTTTTCGATGACCAAGGTGACTTTTTTCAGACCAGGATTGCCTCGCTCGCGACCCTGACGTCCCCCTTCGTATCCGATTTTTTTTTGCATGTCGACCGTGTAGGCAACTCTGGTTGGATACTCCTTGTCGGGTTCCGATTCTACACGGGGTGACGACTGTTTCGTCAACTCGAACGCCTCGTCAATGGTTTCCAAGATCTGTTCGCGGTCTCCCCGGAAAACTCCGTGAACGGGACGAGACGCGTCGTCTTGGGAGTGTCGCATGATATGGACCAGTCGGTGTTCCTGATCGGGTCCCATGCTGTAGTAAAGACCCGCCGGAGAAACGTAGCGGTTTTGCCCCAGGGGTCTGAGTTTGAAGCCGGAGGGTGTCGTGGAGATTGATGGGTTTGAACGAGGTTGTTTTGTTGATGGGTTTGCTGTCGTCGAACGACTGGGATTTGCCGGTCGCTTTGTTTGCTGGTTTTCCACATCAGCAACCGGCGCATCACCCAGGTTTGGCAACTTGAAACCAAGCCATTGCTCCAGTTGAGGTTGGGCATAAATGTAACCGACGACCAGAAGGATAAGGGAGACCCATATGATCTTTCGCCAATTGACGTTTTGTCGTCGCGTATCTTCTTTCATGTTCCAGAGATCCAAGCCAGGTTTGGTACCTGTCTATTAGAATGGGTCAGTGGTTGCCCGTCATCCCGGCAACGTTTGAAGCAGGTGCAGATCCTGACAATCATCGATGGTTCGGTGTCGATCTATTAGGTCGGAACCCGGCCGCTGTGCCCGTTATTCAGGTACTGCCGAACCAGAGGCGTATGGCAACAAAAAAGGCATGTGGCGGTTTGCCACATGCCTCGGAAATAGTCTCTGGAATCGATGATCAGTTGCCCGACTGCAGCGACGTCGGTGATGTCGGTTGGCCCGGTTGGGACGTTCCGGTCAGGAAGTTGTCGATCTGTGATTGCTTTTGTAGTTTTTCAAATGCTACCGACATGGCAACCCGCATTTTCTTTTCAAGAATATTGCGTTCGAGTTCGTTCTTGACGGCATCAAAATCATTGACACGTGGTGTTGTTTGGCCAAGACAGTACATGATGACCCAATGTTCACCTACCTGGATAACTTTGGAGAGTTTGTCCGGCTGTAAACTGAATGCCTCGGTTTCCAATTCTGGGCGACCACCGTGGCGCTGAATGGGAGGGACTTCTCCATGGTTGTTTTTAGAGGCGGGTTCAATCGAGTACTGGTGGGCCAATTGCGAGAAATACTCTTTGTTTGGATTGGCGCTTGCCATCTGCCAGACTTTTAATGCCTGGCGATGTTCGGTCAATACGATCGCCAACACCCGGACGCGCGGTCCAAAATTGGCTTCGAACCCTTTTTGCATGTCTTCCTGCGTCACACTTACCTGCGCCGAAACCAGCTTCTTAAGGGCAACCGACGGCCATACTTCATCCTCGATATAGAAGTCGATTTTTGATTTATCACCTTGTGACACAAAATTGAACCAGCGATCCAAGTCAACACTGCCATCCGGTTTTAAATGACCAAATGCTTTGGCAGCCCGCGATATTTCTTCATTGATATCGTCTTGTGTTACCTGCAGGTTTT
>JABACA010000174.1:0-8928 GCA_014237975.1 Mariniblastus sp.
CGAATTCATGATCGCATCCAGATTGCCTTCGGTCGCTAGGCGGCAAGGGGAAACCGCGACCCAAACGACGGTCGCCTACCTGGAATCCTGCCTCGCTAACCGCCAAGATTCGACGCAACTGATACCCGTCATCCTCAATAGAGACTCTTACACCGATTACCGAGAACAGATCCTGGCCCTGCAAACCGAGGTTTACGAACCGGCTCGACAATCGTCTGCCGAAGAATTTGACGCGATCTTTCAATCAGCCGATCCGGTTGCCCTGTTGCTGTTGGCCGAGGGTCGAATCGCCGGAATGGGGTTGGCCGGACCGATTGCACAGTTTCCCGAAGTTCGCGGGATCAGCACCGACCCGTATCGCTCGGACCCAAATACGCTGTACATGGTCGACGTCACGGTGCGAGAAGAATACCGGGGAGGCATCGGAAAATTGATCAAGCAGGCGATCACCCTGTTGGCTCAACAGCATGGTTTTCAAGCCATCCACGGCCGAAATCGGGATCGATTGGCCCGGGGAATGTGGTCGATCAACCTCTCTCTGGGGAGCTTCGAATTACAGCATCTGGTGGATGATTACCCCGACCAGGGAGAATTCCGTGACTGTATTTATTACCGCTGTCCACTCGCTGGGCCTGTGGAATCCCTGCCGGACGGCGGTTCAACCGACCTGGAGGTGATGTTGAGGCGACTCCCCGGGATAATCAACGGAATCTGACTTGATACGGTTCGAATCCGTGACGCGAGTTACTCTGTATACGATTCTATTCCTGAATTGAATTCGGCCTACAATAGTTAGAACGTTTACCATGCAGCTCATCCTTTCACGTTGGCCAATAACCGATGATTGATTGCGACTTTCCCGTCCTCCAATTCAACCGAGACGACTCCCCGGATGAGTGGGGGCGGATACATGGTGAAACGTATCGCGACGCGATACGTGAACTGATAGAGATCCGAACCGAATTGATGCGGGAAAAAAATCCGAATCTTAAACGCCAGAACGTTGAACGGCTGGCCGACGAGCAGTGGAATCTGACTCAGCAGTTCGACGCCGAACTGACCGCCGAACTGGCCGGGATTGCTGAAGGCGCAGACATCAGCCGGACGGATCTTGTAATCCTGAACAACTATACCGATTTTCGGGACATCCAGGTCGACGACCAGGGGTGTAGCCTGGCCTACGTCAATTCCGAAGCGGGTCCCCTGGTTGGGCAAACCTGGGATATGCACGGGTCGGCCAAGCGTTATGTCTGTTGCCTGCGGATTCCCGAGCGGGACTCCGACCATGAATCCATCGTTTTCAGCCTGGTCGGGTGTGTCGGGATGATGGGATTTACCAGCAGGCGAACCGTGTTGGGCGTCAACAACATTAACGTGACGGGGGCCGTTGCCGGGATCATGTGGCCCGTACTGGTTCGAGCCGTCTTGAATCAGCCAGACCTGCCGCAAATGTCTCGCTGCCTGACCAGCGCACCCGTGACATCGGGGCACAACTATCTGTTGGCCGAACGGGATGCGGCTGAAATGTGGGAAGCCGCGCCCGGACTGGCCGAGCGTGTTCAGCAGATGCAACCTGCTGAGTTGGGATACATGTTCCATACCAATCATTGTGTTGGACCGGCCATGCAACAGCGTGAATCCACGATTTCATTAAACAGTACAACCCATGTGCGTTATGAACTCTTGTCAAAAAAAGTCCCCTCCGTCACCACACTGGGGCAGATGTACGACCTGATGAACGACCATGAAAATTACCCGAAATCGATCTGTTCGAATTTCCAAGCCGACACCCAGGACCCGTCGATCACCTGCGGTGGCGCCGTAGGCAATTTGAATACCGGTGAGATCCGCATGTGGCGAGGTGACCCCGTGCACGACGACCATTTCATGTTGCACTCATTCCAACTCGACTATGAAATCAGCTAAACCAATCAACCTTTGTGCTGCCATTGTTTTTAGAAATCCGCAGAGGTGCATTTAACAGAAAATCCAATCTGGTCGAAGCCAAAGAGATTACTGAAAAACCGACTCGCCTCGATCAGCCAGAAATCGATGTACATTCCTGATGAATGGGCAATAACCAACACTGCGGAAATTTCAAATGTTAGCGCTAAAATGGCTTTATTTGGCAGTTGGCATATCGTATGTCATCCTGATCAACACCTTAATGGTTGACCAATATTTCAACCATCAATACCTGCCCTTCCTGCCAGAAAATCTGGATGGAAACACCTCGGGCATCGTTCCCGCAGAATTCAAAACACACCTGATTGGAATCTCCTACCTGGGCGGCATGATCGGCGCCACCTTTGTTTTAATTGTCAAAGGCCTCGTTGCCACCAGAACCGGTCCGGCGTGAGCTACCATGTGAGCAGCAAGGCCCTGCAACCAATTCCAGTCAAGGTAACACGATCGGTCGCATCTCCGCGTTGCCTGGCCGCGGGAGAACACAACATCAACACCGAAATCAAACCAGACACTGGCGGACCGCAAAAACTCCTGTCGCTGTTGTTTTTTGACAGGGACACAGGATCGCCAGCACTTGCCAAACCGGATACAGTTGAACATGCGGCTGGTGATCCAATATCACGGGTGATGTACTAACAAGGTCTTGAATCGACGTGGAACATTTTTACTACTCCTGGTCTGCCCAATCCGCGGGCGAGAAACTGCCCGTCGACCGGGCGGAGCGGGACGAGTTTGTTTTGACCGACGGGCGACGCATCTACGATTTTATCTGCACCAGTTTCCAGGCAAATTTCGGACACAATTTCGACCCGATCCGAAATCGCATGGTGCAGCAGTTGGCTGCGATGCCAATCGCATCTCCGAAAACAAGTTTTGACTTGAAAAGAGATGTCTCGGGTCGGCTTGTCGACTTGATTAGCCTGGGAAACGGTAAAATTTTCTACACGGTCAGTGGCGCGGAATCGGTAGAAAATGCTTTGAAAATTGCCCGCCAAGTCACCGGTCGCCCGATCGTGGCAGCCCGCCAAAAAAGTTATCACGGTGCAACCTTGGGCGCCTTGAGTGTGACGGGTGACTGGAGGAACAAGCCGCATTTAACGTTCGACCAGGGAACATTGAGAATTCCCGAACACGATCAAGATCCGGATCTGACGCGTACCGAACAGCTGTTTCTACAAACGGGACCCGACAACATTGCGGCCGTTATCCTGGAGACAATCTCTGGCACCAACGGAATGTCCATTCCCGACGCCGAGTGGTTTGGCCGGATCCAAAACCTCTGTCGCAAATACGGCTGCCTATTGATCCTGGATGAAGTCCTGGTCGGCTTTGGCAGGTGTGGAACTGATTTCGCTTTTCAAGCGTATTCGCTAGAACCGGATCTGGTCTGCATGTCCAAGGCCATGACGGGCGGTTATATTCCATTTGGCGCCGTTTGGACCTCCCCGAAAATCGCCAGCTATTACGATACACAAACGATGTCCTGTGGATTAACCAACTACGCGCATCCCCTTGGGCTGGCTGCCTTGGACGGTGTCATCAGCAGTCTGGCCGACCCAGGTTTCCGGGACGAAATGGAGGAGCTGGAGGAATGTTTTCGGCACAACCTGGAACAACTGTCTCGCTGCAACAACGTGACGGGCGTGCGTCATCGGGGCTTGATGGCTGCCATCGACCTGGACCAACCTGCCCCGACCTGGAAAATGGGAATCGAACACGAACTGCATTTTTTTAGCAAGGAAAACCTGGTCATCATCGCACCTCCCTATATCTCGACCCCCCGTCGCCTGGAATCGGCCATTTCCGCATTGGCCCACTTGCTCGACAGCTAGACACAGCCGACAGCCACACCGTGCAAAACATTGAAAACAAAGCGTGAGTTAAAAAAACCAATGACATCCCAACCAAAAGTTTTTACAGATGCCACGGCCGCCCTGTTCGATCTCGAAGATGGAATTTCATTGATGAGCGGCGGTTTCGGGTTGTGCGGCATCCCCGAGAACAGCATCCACGAAATCGTTCGGCAGGGCATTCGGGACATCCACGCCATTTCCAACAATATTGGCAATTCGGGTCGCGGCCTGGCATTGCTGTTAAAGCAACAACAAATCTCCCGGGCTACCTGCAGCTACGTGGGAGGTAATCCCGATCTGGAACGCCAAATGCTGGCCGGCGACGTCGACACGACGCTGGTACCCCAAGGTACGTTTTCTGAACGGATTCGAGCCGCCGGAATGGGGATTCGAGCTTTCTATACTCCGGCTGGCGCCGGCACCCTGGTCGCCCAAGGGAAAGAAGTCCGTGAATTCGACCGACCCTGCATCCTGGAATACCCGCTGTCGGCGGATTTTGCGATTATCAAGGCAGAAAAAGGAGATAACTACGGCAATTTATGGTTCAAGGAAACCGCTCGGAATTTTTCACCACTCATGGCAATGGCAGGGAGAACCACTGTCGTCGAAGTCGAACAACTGGTCGAATTGGGTGACATTCCCGCCGAAGATGTCCATTTGCCGGGGGTTTTTGTGCAGAGAATCTATCAGGGCCGAGACTATGAAAACGTGATTGAAATTCCGGTTTACCAATAGGTTTAAAGGGAAAGCGACAGAAACACTCGTCGCCGCCTTGTCCCTTAGTATAATTTCGGACTAACCATCACTTGGGTGGCTTGGCTTGCTCCATTTCCGTTTACTGCACTAGACTTGTCGTGTTCAAAATTCTATGGATAACCCTATTTGATCGAACCCAAAGTCTTTGACTCTAGAATCGTTCAGGCGGCGACATGATACAATCTGACCCCTCCAATGCGGCCCTTTCACTGGATCATCGCCAATTCCGTAATGATGAATTCTGGCAAATCATCCCAGCCTGGAAAGATGTTACTCACGATCAGTTTGGCGATCATCTGTGGCAGGCCAAGAACTCGGTCAAGCGGTTGTCGGAAGTCAAAGACGTGCTGGGGGATCGAGTTTCCGATGAACTGATGAATGACATCGATGCGGGATTGAAGATCGCGCCGATGAATATTCGCATTACACCGTACGTGTTTTCGCTTATGGATTGGGACAACCCTGTCAACGATCCTTTGCGAAAACAGTTTCTACCCATCGCATCGCAGATGCTGCCAGACCATCCGTATTACCTGGCCGACTCTCTTTATGAAGACGTGGATTCGCCGGTACCGATGTTGACCCATCGGTACCCGGACAAGGTTTTGTTCTTGCCATTGACGACCTGTCCGGTTTATTGCTCATACTGCACCCGCAGCCGGATCATTGGTGGTTCGACAGAAAGCGTCGAAAAAGAAACTTACGGGGCCAACATGGAGCGAACCGAGGAGGCCTTCCAGTACATCGCCAATAATCCATGTATCGAGGACGTGGTGATTTCCGGCGGTGACGCATTTAACATGACTGCCAAACACATCGAGTTTATCGGCAACCGTCTGCTGGAAATCGACCACGTGCGACGATTGCGATACGCAACCAAAGGCATTGCGATCTTACCCCAAAAGATTTTGACGGACGATCGATGGGTCGAGGCCTTTTTTAACGTTCATCGACGGGGTCGCGAACTGGGCAAACAGGTCGTGATCCATACACATTTTTCGTCACCCAGGGAAATTACTGAGTGGAGTCGGCGGGCGATGGACCGGCTGTTTGCCGAAAGCGTCATTGTTCGCAACCAGGCCGTGTTGCAGGAAGGCGTCAACAGTGAAACGGATGTCATGATCCGTTTGACCAAGAAAATGTCGTACATGAACATTCAACCCTATTACGTTTACGTCCACGACATGGTGCCCGGCTGTGAACACCTGCGGACCTCGCTGGCCGAGGCGGTTGAACTGGAAAAACAGGTCCGCGGTTGCACCGCGGGATTCAACACACCCACGTTTGTTTGCGATGCCCCCGGAGGTGGTGGCAAACGCCACGTTTCTTCCTACGAACACTACGATCAGGAAAACGGTATCTCGGTATGGCGGGCACCGAATGTCAAACCGGACGAGCTGTTTTTGTATTTTGACCCGTTGTACAAGCTGTCCGCCGATTCCCAAGCCCGCTGGAACGATGCAACCCAACGGGAAAACATGGTCAATCACGCCATCCACAGCGTGGACCTCAAACTGACCCAGGATCAACGTCAAAAAATCAGTAAACGGCTGGAATCAGCCTATCATCAACCCAAGTAACAATACGATTTCAAGTGAACGAATCCTCCCATCCAGCTGGCTGGACCAAATCGGAAATGGCAGACACCGTGATCGACCTGATCCAGCCGGGGTCCAGTCTGAATCTCGGCATTGGCATGCCCACCATGATCATCGAACGGATGCCGCCTGAAAAACGGGTTATGATCCATTCCGAAAACGGAGTGCTGGGCGTCGATGGTCGACCCGGACCGGATACGGCCTCGCCTACTTTGATCAATGCTGGCAAAGAGACGATTGCTGTCGGCAAGGGGGCCAGTTTTTTTGACAGCGCGCTCAGTTTCGGAATGATCCGGGGCGGGCACATCGATTTCTGCGTATTGGGTGGGATGGAAGTGGATCGCCACGGCAACCTTGCCAACTGGATGATCCCGGGCAAGAAGGTGACTGGAATGGGAGGTGCGATGGACCTGGTCCATGGTGCCAAGCGAGTGATCGTCATGCTTAGCCATTTTTCCAAGTCGGGAAAATGCAAACTGGTTTCACAGTGCGAATTGCCGTTGACGGGCGAACGGGTGGTGCACCAGGTGGTGACCGAACTGGGCGTGTTTACGATCACCGACGGACAATTCAAAATCGAACAGTTGGCCCCCGGCGTCAGTCGGGAACAACTGGGGATAACGCCCGAACTACTGGCTTAAGATTGGCAAACGGATCGTCGCGCCCGCGCAAACCGCTACCCGGTTCCGCCGCCAGCTAGTTTTTACGAGTCAGCTGGTTTTCAACCGGTTCAACACTCGCTTCGTGTTTTGTTTTTAGCTGCCGTAACCCTTCGATGACATCCGGGTGCTGCTTGGCAATGTCGTACTGTTCTCCCGGATCATGCCCCAGGTGAAACAGCAGTGGCGGATCGTGCACTGCCGCCTGGCGCTGCCCCTGGTAGGAAGTCTTGGTCTTGAAATGGGCCTTGTACATCCCTTTTCGGACAGCAAAGATTTCGTCGCCATGGTAGTAAATCATCTGGTCGCGGGGACTCGGTTTGTTTTCCAACAACGTCGGCGACAAATCGAGCCCATCCAGGGTGCGGTCGGCAGGAACTGCGGCACCGGCCAGGTTTCCGAGGGTCGGCAGCAGGTCGAGTGTCGATCCCATCTCCATCACGACGCCCGGCTCAATCGTACCAGGCCACCAAAAAACGGTCGGCTCGCGCATGCCTCCCTCCCAGGTGGATCCTTTACCATCGCGCAACAGACCGGCCGATCCGCCCTGCTGCTTGAAGCTCTTCCAGGGGCCATTATCCGAGGTGAAAACCACCAAGGTGTTCTTGTCCAATCCCGTTTCGCGCAAGGTATTGAGCACCTGCCCCACCGACCAGTCAATCTCTTCGATCACATCGCCGTACAAACCGCGACGACTGGCATTCTCGAAATCAGGGGAACGAAACAAGGGAACATGCGGCAGGTTGTGCGCCAGATAGATAAAAAATGGCTGGTCGTTTTTGTGTTGTCGAATCAGGTCGCAGGCACGTTCGGTAAATCGCTTGGTAATCGTCGTCTGATCAGCCGGCCGTTCGATGATCTTGTTATCCTGCATCAGGGGAACGTTAAAGTTCTTGGATTTTGGATCCTCAAATCGCTGCTTGGAAGATCCTTTGACAAAGTCCATGTCATTCGAATAAGGAATGCCGAAATACGAGTCATAGCCGTGCTGAGTGGGCAAATACTTGGGCAAATGCCCCAGGTGCCACTTGCCAACCGCATGCGTGGCATACCCGCGCTGCTTCAACATACGTCCCAGTGTGATTTCCTGGGGAGGCAGGCCGCCGGTGGAGTCGGGGAACAGCACGCGTCGCTTCATCGAACACATCCCGTTGCGAATCGGGTAACGGCCAGTTTGCAAAGCGGCCCGGCTGGGCGTGCAAACGCTGGCGGCAACGTAAAACTCGGTCCATTTCTGGCCCTCGGCAGCCATCTGATCCAGGTGCGGTGTGCCAATGGTCGGGTGACCAAAGCAACCCAGGTCACCATAGCCGAGATCGTCGCAAAAAATAACGATCACATTGGGACCAGCCAACTCGTTGGCAAATAATGTTGGTGCCCCGCCGAGCCCGATCGGCAGTAGCATCGCGAGCATGGTCAAACAGTGGATCGATCTCATTTCCCGGATTCCTTTTCGTTTTTCTGTTTGTTTTTCTGTTTGTTCTTTTTTTCCTGTTGCTCGGCTTTCTGTTTTTCACCGACGGCAGCCACCTCCGGCGGTCGGATCTTGTCAAAGTCTTTCAAAACTTTTTTTAATTTCCGATAAGCCGATTTGGCGGGTGCGGATTCCAAGTCCTTGATTTTGCTGACCGGTTGTTTTTCAGCCGGATCGTTTTTCACATCAAAGAACCGTCCGTCTCCATACAACTTGAACCGTTGGTCGCGAGCCCATTCCTGGCCCTTGGCTCCTCCATTTCGTGAATACCAGACATAGATCCAGTCCCGGCCCGCTTCCGGTTGTCCCCTCAATTCTCCGAGAAAACTGTGACCATCCAAATGCCAGTCCGGCGAAACCGGAATGTCGGCCACCTGGCAGAGGGTTGGAAAGAAATCGCTGAAATCAACCAATCGATCGGAGACCGCGCCCGCTTGAATCTGACCGGGCCAATTGGCAATCAGTGGGACATGAGTACCCGTATCATCCATCTTGCCTTTGCCACCGACCACGGTGCGATCCCCCATTTTGGAAACGACCGGCTTGTCGGTACCGTTATCGCCGGTAAACAGGATCAGCGTGTTGTCGCGAACCCCCGAGTCAATCAGCTGTTGCTCAAT
>JABACA010000174.1:8938-9243 GCA_014237975.1 Mariniblastus sp.
AATTTTCCCGACAATCTGGTCCATGTGGCTGACCATGTCGCCAAAATATTTGGCGTCTCCCTTGTAAGTCTTGGATCCTTTGTCTTGGGGATCGTAGTCGGCCGTTCCCGGCGTCGGGCAAAATGGACAGTGGGTCAGGATCATCGGGTAGTAAACCAGGAAGGGCTGCGCCTTGTTGGCCTCAATGAACTGGCAAGCAAAATCACTGACCAGGTCGGGTCCATACTCACCCTGAGTAGAATCAAGCCGTTTACCGTTGACCTCCAGCCCGGCGTTGGGATATCGCTCGGGACGACGATCGACCT
>JABACA010000175.1 GCA_014237975.1 Mariniblastus sp.
TCTCAACGGACGTCATCAAACCAGCGGGTAGTTTTTTGCTGCCCTTGTAGTAAGCGTCACAACATTCGGTCGTGATGGTAAAACCGGGAGGAACCGGCAAACCAATCGCCGTCATTTCGGCCAGGTTGGTCCCTTTGCCCCCCAGCAATTCTTTGCTTTTTCCACGACCTTCACATCGCGTCTTACCAAAATAGTAAGTCATTTTCTTTTTCGACGAGTTTGCTTTCTTAGCCATTTATTTGCCTTCGCTTAAATATCAATATTCTCATGTCCGTAGGTCGTGTTGGTTGACCGATTGAAGGACGTGCGTATTTCGGAGGTTTCATGTTTGCCTGACCGAAGCCAAAGCGAATCTGTCGGTCGGCCAATGCGGACGTCGAACGCGATCGGAACAGGGGTTCCACGCAATGGATGGCGCTGTGTAGGCAACAATAACGGGCTTGGCCGACCAATCCCGAGTCAACTAATCTACCAGACGGGGTGCCTAACGAATAGATACTGGCACTCAAAATGCCCTTGTTGATTTCTTTAAAATTGCCCAACAGACGTCGTCATTGACAAATCATCACATCCCGGGCAGATAACAACGTAAAGCCCTTTATGGTTTGGTATTCCCGCCTAAAAACCTAGCTAACCACCTTGGAACCCTGCTAGGGGCTCTGTTCCTGTAATCGAATTTCTGGGTGTGGCCCATTGGAATGTTTCTTGCCAACATATCCGATTCTCAAATCAGAGACATTGGTTTGATATTGTGGAAGGCCGTGGAAAATTCCACACCCTAAGCGTGCGAAGAACTGGTGCGAGTTATTGGATCGCAAAAAGCCGACTGGATTCAGTTCCATTTGGCGAACCCGCGTCAGTGATTGATTAGAGATCCAGGCCCCTGCTGCCGGCGCATTTCCATCTTCCCCATCGGTACCGCCTGCCAACAGCGCAAAGGGTTGGTTGATTTCGACATCTGATTCCAAGATGTGATTGAGGGCGGTCAGGACTAGCTGGGAATTTCGTCCGCCCGTTCCAGGATTGGTACATAGTTCGATGACGGGTTCTCCTCCTGATACGATCGCCTGAGGTTTTTTGGAGGGGCTCGTCATCTGGTCAAGGATCCACTGTCCCAGTCGACCGCCCGCTGTTTCAACCGTTTCGAGTTCGTCTGTTTGTAATTCAGACGTGCAGTTGAATCCCTGTGATTCTCCAAAGTCAACCGCGTTTTCAATTGCTTGCCCGATATGACCGATGATGTGGTTCGATACGTTGTCGGGTATCTTGACTGTCGGCAACTTGCCGCGTTTCAAATGCCGTTGTATGGAAACGGGCGTGTTGTGCATTTTGGGGTCAATCTGCGTGAGTACCGCAAGAGCGTCCTCGGGTGTCGAGGTGGCTCTGTAGGTGGGGCCTGATCCAATGAGTTCACCCTGATTTCCGATGACATCTGAAATCAACAGGCATACCAAGTGGAACCCCTTGAAGCGAGATGCCAATTGACCCCCTTTAACGTCACTGACATGCTGGCGGACCGTATTGACTTGTTGAATGCTGGCACCCGATCGGCTCAGCCACTGAATGAGTTTTCGTTTGTCATGTAGTTTTATTTTCTTTGGTGGATGGGTCATCAGCGCCGATGCACCGCCGGACAAAAGACAGATACAAAGTTCACGACTCCCTGCCCGTTGCACGAGGTCTTCAATTAGCAGCGTAGCGCCAAAGGCGGCTGCGGTGGGTAGATTTTCACCGGCTGGACGTGCCGGAAATTGCCAGACCCTGGAGCCTGTTGATATTCGGCCCCCGTATTTTCCATAGGGCACGTTGACCAGGCCGGATACGTTTTTGCTGATCATCAAATCGGGCCCCAAGGCATCCTCTAGGGCTTCTCCCATCACCCCCACAACCTTGCCTGCGCCAACCACGCGAATACGATCAAAATCAACGAGTGGAAACCGTTGGTTACCGATTACCAATTGATCTGAGTCGACATGAATATAGTTTTGAACCAGGTGGCGGGCATCAACCGTCTTGACTCCGCTGCGCCACAGGTCAATTGCCATGTCAACCGGATTGAGCATTTTTGTGTTTGACATCACGCTTTTCCAGTCAATTGAGTTAAAGCTGAAATGTCGTCTAAAGGCAGGCGGCCATGTGGCATCGCTTCACCGTTGAATTTGAGGTTATAATGGGTTACCAGACTCATCGTAAACTATCTGACCAAGGGTAGCTTGTTGAAACCTTCCCGCGTTTGCATTTTGTTTTTAATGGCCGTTATCGGTTTTGGCGCGTTGGTTTACGCCAGTACCGGAACGTTGTTTTTTGTTTCCTTGGCAAATGCATTCGAGGATGATGATCGTGACCTGGGTCCGGATATTCTAACAAAGCTGGGTGTCGTTCGTGCAACTGAGCTTTCTGAAACCAGTGGAATTGCCCGTTCTCACCTTTATTCAGATGCTCTGTGGTGCCATAACGATTCTGGGCATTCACCCACATTGTATCTGGTTCAGTTTGACGGCACGGTTTTGGCCAAATCACGCGTTTCCAAGGCGCAAAATGCGGATTGGGAAGACATCGGGTCGTTTCTGATCAACGGCACTCCCTACCTGGTAGTCGGCGATGTGGGTGACAATCGCGGCCGACGGCAAAATATCGCATTTTACTTGATGAAAGAACCAACCATCGAATTGGTCAAAGGCAAGGTCGTGGAACAGCCAATTGAAACGATGCAAAAAATTGTAGCGGTGTACGAAGACGGGCCCAGGAACTGCGAGGCGATCGGAGTCAGTACGGCGAGCCGTGAACTATTTCTGATCGAGAAAAAACCGCTGGGCAGTTCTCAACAACCTCCAGGGATCTATCGACTCGATTTAGCACCCTTTTTCGGCGGGCAGAGAGTGGGCCCGAAAAAAGGCTTTAGTAAAATTCGTCGGGTGGCCGATTTACCGGTGCGAAATGTGACCGGCATGGCATTTTCGGATGATTCTCAAAAGGTCATCATTCGCGATTATTTGGCTGCGCACTTGATGGTTCGTCGAGCGGGTGAGAATTGGCCGGAACGATTTCAACGGGGCCAGGCCAAGTTGGTTTCGTTGCCGATTGAGCGTCAAGGTGAATCGATTTGTTTTGAATCAGCGGGTAATGCCGTGATCACGACCAGTGAATTTCTCAGCCAGCCCATTTGGAAAGTGCAAGTTGAGGATCCATCGGAAAAGGATCCATCGGAAAAGAATCTTGAGGGTAGCGGCCGACAGTAGCCGTCCGATCGACCATTGCTGTGTTCATCACGGAAGGGCAGTTGACATGACATTAACCGGTGCCGAGTTGCTTTCTCATGTGCAATGCCTGGATACCTGTCAATCTGAAATGGTATCACTTGTCCAACGGCTGTGTAATCAGAATTCCGGAACCTACAACCTGGAGGGTTTGCAGGTTGTGCGGGAAATGTTGGCACAGGAATACGCAATACTCGAAGCGGATGTTAACGTCCGGGATGTTGAGCCACAAACGAGTGTCGACGACTCTGGCCAGCTTGTCACGAGAGAGCTGGGTGCTTTGTTGCACCTGGTAAAACGGCCGGAGTTACGGCCTCGTGTTTTGTTGTGTATTCACATGGACACGGTTTATGCGCAAGAGGATGCTTTTCAAGAATGTGGTTGGGATGACCCGCATCGGCTCAACGGTCCCGGTGTCGCCGATGCAAAAGGCGGGTTGGTGGTAATGCTGTACGCCCTGCGAGCCCTGGAATCCAGTCCATTGTCTGGCCGGCTGGGCTGGGAGGTCATCATCAATTCCGATGAAGAGATCGGGTCGATAGGAAGTGCCAAGTTTCTGGCGGAGCGAGCGGGTCAAGCCGATTTTGGCTTGCTGTTCGAGCCCTCGTTGCCGGATGGAACGATGGTCTCAACTCGAAAAGGAACAGGGAATTTCGAATTCGTTTTTCGAGGTCGAAGTGCCCATTCGGGAAGGGATTTCGAAAAAGGCAGGAATGCGGTCGTTGCCTGCTGTAAAATGATGAACGAGATCTGGCATCTTAACGAAAAATCGGGAGCCACCTTCAATGTGGGTCGAATCAGCGGTGGCGGAGCATTGAACATCGTTCCCGAGCTGGCGATTGGGCGAGTCAATGTCCGTGTGACATCACTGGAGGAACAACAGGAGGCCGAGCGTTTGTTGGGGCGGCTTGTGGATCATTACAATTCAACGGAGAGCCCTCTGGAGGGCATAAAGGTTGAACAATATGGGCGATTTACATCGCCGCCCAAGATGATGACGCCTGAAATCGTTGAATTGCAGAAACGGATCGAGACTTGCGGACAATGGCTGGGCATCGACATTGGATGGCGACCTACCGGCGGTGCCTGTGATGGCAACAAATTTTCGGCAGCCGGCCTGCCCAATATCGATACGCTGGGACCCCAGGGAGGATTGATCCACAGCTCGGCAGAATACGTGTTAACTGACAGTCTGGTGCCCAGAGCGAAATTGGCCGCCTTGGCGCTTATGAGTTTGGCATCCGGGTGACCTCTCTTTTTGATTTAGTCGCTAGTCCTTATGATGCTGATTAGGTGGGTAGCCAACCTGCCGAAATCCTGTTCAAAACGCCCTCTGGAAACGCCATGAGCAACCATAATGAAACGACCACGTTCGCGCAGCAACTTCGCTCAGATCCCAGGCTGTCCCAAGCCAAACAACTGATTCTCGACGCGGTTGCCGATTATCAGCAGCATATTGTCAATGTGCGGCCCGCCAGGCCGGAATTGGAGCTGGCCTATCAGCAGATGCTGGATGCCTTTGGTGAAATTCGGGGTGGCTCGCTCTATTTTCCTTATTTAGCCAGTGGCTTGGGCAATGGACCGTTTGTTGAATTGGCCGATGGCAGTGTCAAGCTGGACATGATCACCGGGATTGGCGTACACGGTTACGGGCACAGTCATCCCCTGTTGGTAGAAGCGGGAATTGATGCGGCCCTGTCGGACACGGTGATGCAAGGTAACTTGCAGCAGGGGGCGGAGAGTTTTGAATTGGTTAAACTGCTGACCGCCACTGCCAATGAATCGGGAGCCCATTTGAATCACTGTTTTCTTTCGACCAGTGGTGCGATGGCGAACGAAAACTCACTCAAAATGGCCTTTCAGAAAAATCAGCCTGCCAACCGTGTGGTTGCGTTTTCACACTGCTTTGCCGGCCGCACTCTGGCGTTGTCGCAAGTTACCGATAAGCCGGGCAATCGGGTGGGTTTACCCGACACGATCGCCGTCGACTACATTCCGTTTTATCGGGCTGACGATCCAGCCGGCAGTACCGAATCAGCGGTCAACCATTTGAAATGGCAGATCAAGAGACACCCAGGTAAAATTGCCGCTTTGTGGATGGAGCTGGTCCTGGGAGAAGGTGGCTACTACCTGGGAAGTCCGGAGTTTTTTCAGGCTTTGAGTTCCGTTGCCAGAGAGAACCAGATTGCCGTGATTGCCGATGAAGTTCAGACGTTTGGACGGACCAGTCGTTTGTTTGCCTTTCAGCATTTTGAATTGGACCAACATGTGGATCTTGTCACGATTGGCAAAATCAGCCAGGTATGTGCCACCTTGTACACCGATGATTACAAGCCGAAACCCGGGCTGATCAGCCAGACGTTTACCGGCAGCAGTTGGGCCATTATTGCTGCCAATGCAATTATTCGGGGATTGATCGATCAGGGCCATTTCGGAAAAGAGGGTCGAAACATGCAGCTGCACGCCTACTTCCAGGCGGGACTGCAGCGAATTTCCGAACGCCTGCCCCAGGCGGTCGCGGGTCCCTACGGAATCGGTGGTATGGTTGCATTTACTCCTTTTAAGGGTGAGTTGGAAAAGGCAAAGGAAATGGTCAATCGAATGTACCATGCCGGCTTGATGTCGTTCATTGCGGGTTCGGATCCGGTTCGCATCCGTTTCCTGATGCCACTCGGTTCAGTGGAAGAGCGCCATATTGATCTGGCGTGCCAGATCATTGAACAAATTGCTGAAGAAATGAATGCCGAAGCTTAGGTGGGCTGGATGTTGATTGTTAGACGAGTTAAAGAAACCGATCTTGAACCACTGTACACCTTGATTGGTCAGTCGGAACTGGGTCTCACCACACTGACCATTTCCAAGCAAAAGCTCCTGGACCGTATCGAACAATCGGTGTTTGCCTTCAACCGAGATGTAGCAAAACCGGATGGCCAGCCCTATGTTTTTGTCATGGAAGACATGGCGACAGGGCAATTGGTGGGGACCGCGGCAATCTATTCCAAAGTGGGGGGCTACGAACCTTTTTATTCCTATCGCATCAAGAACTCGGTTCACGAATCAAGTGAACTGAACGTTCACAAGGAGATTCAAGTATTGCACTTGAATGCGGAACACAATGGGCCGACCGAAATTGGTAGCCTGTTCCTGGCTCCCGACTACTGGGGAGGCGGTCACGGCAGGGTACTCTCTTTGACCCGTTTCCTGTTCATGGCAGAATTTCCAGATCGTTTTGAGCAGGAGGTGATTGCTGAAATGCGCGGGGTCGTGCAACCAGATGGGAAATCCGCTTTCTGGTCGGCAATTGGGGCCCATTTTTTCCAGATTGATTTTCCACGCGCAGAAACACTCACATCGCAATCCAAAAAATTTATCGCCGACTTGATGCCGAAGCACCCTATCTACATCCCGTTGTTGTCCCAAGAGGCCCAGGATGTGATTGGCCGCGTTCATCGCAACACGGAGCCCGCTAAAGCGTTACTGGAAAAAGAAGGTTTTGAATTTCGCCATTTTGTTGACATTTTTGACGGTGGTCCGACTCTCCATTGTGAACGAACACAAATTCGCGCGGTTCGCGATAGTCGCAATGGTGTTGTTGCCAGCGTTGTTGACGACTTGTCGCAAGCCGATGATTTGGTTATCGCCAATGCTCGGCTTGATTTTCGTTGCTGTCTTGGATCGGTAGAATGGACAGAAACCGGGGCAGTGCTCGACAAGGCAACCGCCGTCGGGTTGAACTTGAAACAGGGCGACCGGTTGAGAACAGTCGAGTTACGGCCAGTCAATTAAGGGGATCGCATGTCCAATCAGTCAAATCGTTCCATTCGCACCCTGGCAGACCAGGGGCAGCTGATTGGAGGCCAATGGCAAATGTCGGGTGAAACCGAATTGGTTTCCGAATGCCCTGTCGATCAAGCTGTTGTTTGGCGAGGGCATGTGGCCAGCCGGGATCAGATCGAAGCCGCCTTCCAGGCGGCCCGCCGGGCAGTGGGTAGCTGGAGTCAACGACCGGTCGATCAGAGAATCCAGCTTGCCCAAACCTTTGCCGAATTGGTTGAGTCCAGTCGGGATGAACTTGCCGAGTTGATTTCAGCTGAAACAGGCAAGCCTTTGTGGGAGTCAAAAACGGAAGTGGCTGCCTGCGTCGGAAAGATTGCCGTTTCGGTAGATTCTTTTCGGCAGCGCCGCGATGTGTCTTCATTCGAAATGGGTGAGATGCAGGCCGTCACACGATTCAAACCGTTTGGAGTGATGGCTGTCCTGGGACCGTTTAACTTCCCTGCCCATTTGCCAAATGGTCATATTGTGCCCGCCTTGATCGCGGGCAATACGGTGGTTTTTAAACCAAGCGAACTCACTCCGGCAGTCGGGCAGTGGATGGCGCAGAAATGGTGTGAGGCCGGTTTACCGGATGGCGTACTGAACCTGGTCCAGGGAGGCCGCGAGGTGGGTGCAGGACTGGCCAGTCATTCGCAGCTGGACGGTCTGCTGTTTACCGGTAGCAGCGCAGCTGGCAAGGCGCTGCATCAGGCATTCGGCCAACATCCCCAAAAAATGCTGGCGCTTGAAATGGGTGGTAACAATCCTCTGATTGTTCACCAGGTGGCAGACTTGCAAGCCGCGGCCTACTTGTCTGTCCTGTCAGCCTATATTACTGCCGGGCAGCGATGCACGTGTGCTCGACGTTTGATTCTGGTTGACGGACCCGAGAGTGAACGATTCCTGGAAGAATTGATCCGGATGATCGGGCGACTCAGGATCGGTAAATTTACGGATCCGGTTGAACCGTTCGCGGGGACCGTCATTTCCGCAGTACAGGGACGCAAGCTGGTTGCTGCGTACCAGCAGTTGGTCGAATCCGGGGCTCGACCTCTAGTACCCTTGGTGAATGCGGATGATTGTGAAGCCCTCTTATCACCCGGGTTGGTGGATGTCACCGAACTCAACAACCGTTCCGACGAGGAGTTGTTTGGTCCTATCCTCAACCTGGTCCGGGTGCCGGATTTTGCGACAGCAATAGCAGAAGCCAATCATACCGAGTATGGTTTGTCGGCCGGGCTGTTGAGCGATCGACAACAGAATTTCGATCATTTCATTGCTGAAATACGAGCCGGGATTGTGAATTGGAATCGTCAGACCACCGGGGCGACGGGTAAGATGCCGTTTGGGGGTTGTGGCCTGAGTGGAAACAATCGACCCAGCGCCTACTTTGCGGCTGACTACTGTTCGTTTCCAACCGCGTCTCTGGAATCTGTTCGACTCGAAATGCCGGACAAATTGATGACGGGAATTGAGTCCGAATCCCATGTCTGAAGCTCACCGATCTACTGAAATGCGGGACGCCGTTTGTCCGGCCTGTAGCTGTTTGTGCGATGATATTAAGATCGGACGCGAACCATCGGGAGACTCCGTTTTTAAACATGTTTGCGGTAAAGGCCAGTCATTCTTTACGGCGGCCAGCGGGGATTTGCCAGCGGCCTGTTATGTTGGTGCCGATTCAGTGCCCGTGGGGGTAGCGGTTCAGGCGGCTGCCGATTTGTTGCAGCAGGCCAAGATGCCATTGGTGACGGGGTTGAGTGGTGTTGGCATGGAATGCCAACAAGTTGCCTTGCAATTGGCTCGACGAATTTCGGGTGTTGTCGATATCGATGGCAACCCGGATCGTTCGCGACAATTTGCATTTCAAAGAACGGGCGGAGTCACCGCGACATTGGGTGAAGTCCGGAACCGAGCCGATTTGATCCTGTTCTGGTGTTTTGATCCGACGGAAAGTCACCCACGACTGCTGGAACGCTGCAACGTTGAATCAAAAAAGATCATCGTCGTTGGCCCCACTGATTGGACATCGGGGCGGGCAGATCATTTTGTTGAATTGGACCCTGGCTTTTCCGCTCACGCAATTGCGACTTGTCATGCCATTGGCAACCATTTGGCTGTGGATCCTGCGGTAGTTGTGGAAACAACCGGTGT
>JABACA010000176.1 GCA_014237975.1 Mariniblastus sp.
ATCGACATTTTGTTGGATTGGAGTACGCACTGAGCAGGTTGCCTGGAACCCATTTGTCCGCCTGGTTCAGCGACTTGCGAATTGGTGCAAAGACCGACAGATCGTTCAGGGCCAAGCCAAGGCCGTCTTGTTTCCCGGGTTTGCAAAATTCAGAACGAAAACGACAGGCCGTTAATCGATCAACCCCTGGCCCGGATTGGGATAGGGGTTAACTCCCTGGGGGTTGGTAAAGTCAAAGTCTTTTGAGAATACCCGGCTTTTCAATTCGAGTTCCGCCTCTTCGAGGTACTTCATCATGGGATGATAATCCGGCCCGTTTTTCAGATTCGCAAAAACGCCCTTGCTCGAGTAGTAGTTATCCTTGGGGGTTGGGCCGCCGAGCCATTGTTGGGTCTTGATATTATTCTTCGTTAGGATGGCAGTCATTTTCGTCCAATCATCCTCGGTGGTTGATTTTATATTGAACATGAGCGTATCTCGCAGTGGTGCCATGATGCAAAAAACTTTGGCGTAGGCCCGCTGGTTGAGGTCGTCGACAGGTTTCGTTGTCCTTTTCAGTTTGTATCCCTCTTGGAACGGCCGCCCCTGGGGGCGGACTTCTTTTCCATTTTTATCAACCACCAGGTTGTAGCCTTCCTTGATCAATTCCGGGTCTAGTGCATGCGGAATTGTGAATTGGCGTGGCGCCCTATTCCTTCCCCGCGTTCCTTTTCCCGGTTCGTTGGCAGGTCCTCGGGACCGCATGTTCTTTTTTGATTTTTCGAGAAACTCCCTGACTTGTTGGCGGGTTGCCCCCGCTTTGACCATCGCTTCGACTTCTTGCCGCACCGACTCCGGCATGCCGCGTTCGCGACCCTGATCCTGCTGACCGCAGGTTGTAGACGAAAGCACTAACAGGGTAACTAAACCAGTCTGTAGATATTTCCATGCCATCATTGTTCTTGTTCCCTGGTTAGGTCGCTGACACGAAAACGCGTTCTTCAATCGAAAATTCGCATTCATACTGCACGAGGTTGTACCCGCAGTCTATGCCGTCTTCTGGACAAGGAACAGCATCCTCAGCGACCAACCCAAGGTAGCCCAATCGCAACCGGGTCGCCGATTACGTCCCGTCCCGAGAAAACCAAAACTCCGGCCCGAGGTCTCGGGTTCCTGGTTTTAAAATTACCCCCTTTATTTATCACGTATAAAAAAACAGGCTGAAAACATTCCGTACTAGGCAGAACGTTGTCAGATCAGCGAGAATAAAGCAGCCGCTACTAATTGAAAATCAAATCTGTCTTAACACTTGGAACGCAAACCGATTTGTCAGCCCTGGCTTTTGACTGGAGTACACCCTGAATCAGATTCATACCAACGAATGGGACCAGATATTCATCCATGGTGACTTCATCACGTTTGATTCCCGGGTTGATTCCGCCTGGGGCCTGGTGAAACAAGGCGCGATGGCAGTGCGCAAGGGTCGGATCGAGTGGCTGGGTGCATCTTCCAGTCTGCCGACGATCGACTCCTCGGCGGACGTCATTGATTTAAAGGGCCGCTTGGTGAGTCCCGGAATTGTCGACTGTCATACGCACCTGGTGTTTGGCGGCAGTCGGGCCGATGAGTGGCAGCGACGATTGGAAGGGGTTAGTTACCGGCAGATCGCCGAAGAAGGGGGTGGCATCCTGTCAACGGTGCGGGCCACCCGTGCTGCCAGCGAGGAACAATTATATGAATCTGCTGCCCATCGATTAAAAGCACTGATTCGCTCGGGCGTCACGACGGTTGAGATCAAATCGGGATACGGTCTCGACCTGGAAACGGAACTGAAAATGTTGCGGGTGATCCGGTCACTGGGAGACGGCCTGCCGGTGGATGTCCACCCAACCTTTCTCGGTGCTCACGCATTGCCGCCAGAGTTTTTGGGTCGACCCGATGATTATATTGCTTTGGTCTGTGGCGAAATGCTCCCCGCCGTAAAAGAATGGGCCAGCGCGGTTGATATCTTTACCGAATCCATTGCCTTTGATCTGCCCCAGACGGAACAGGTCCTGCGAACGGCAATCGATCACGGGTTTCAAATCAAAATACACGCGGAACAGTTGAGCCATATGGGTTCCGCCAAACTGGCCGCCGAGCTGGGGGCCATTTCGGCCGATCACCTGGAATATTTGCAACGACCCGGAGTGGAAGCGATGGCTCGGCATCAAACGGTAGCCACGCTGTTGCCCGGTGCCTACTATTTTCTCAATGAAACCCAGCGTCCGCCGGTGGAGACGTTGCGCGAAATGGGAGTGCCGATCGCACTGGCGTCGGACATGAACCCTGGTAGTTCACCGGTGATGGCTCCCTTGTTGATTGCCAATATGGGATGCACCCTGTTTGGGTTAACTCCGCTGGAGAGCATCCGGGGCGTGACGTTGAATGCGGCGCGTGCACTGGGAATCGACGACCAGGTAGGTTCTTTGGAACCGGGCAAATGTGCCGATTTGGCGGTTTGGAATGTAAGTTCGCCCAACGAGCTGGCTTACCTGATTGGCCACCAGCCATGTAGGGCCGTTTATAAATCGGGTCGCTGCGTTACGGGGTAGAGCTACCCCACCAATTCTATGATTCCTGGAAGTCATGATGCAAAAATACTGGACACATCGCGCCTGGGTAGAGGGTGGCTGGATGACGGACGTCGAATTGACCGTCGACCCGGCGGGGATGATCACGATGATCCAGCAGGACACGGACTGCCGTGATTCAATCGATCTGGAAGGTGTGGTGATCCCGGGCATTGCCAATGTTCACAGTCATGCGTTTCAGTGGTCGTTTGCCGGTCTGAGTGAGTTTCGGACTGGCCAGCGCGACAGCTTCTGGAGTTGGCGGGAGCAGATGTACCAGAGTGTTGAACGACTCGCGCCGGAAGAGTATTACCATCGCGCCTGTCGACTCTACCGGATCATGTTGGCTGCCGGTTATACCGAGGTGGGAGAGTTTCATTACATACACAACCAGCCAGATGGCCAACCGTATCCACAACTGGAAATCCTGGCTGATCAACTCGTTCAAGCAGCTGTCGATACGGGAATCGCCATCTGTATGATCCCGGTTTTATACCAGCGAGGTGGGTTTGATGGCCGTCCACTGACGGGATCCCAGCAGCGTTTCCAGTTATCAACCGACCAACTACAGTCCCTCAGCCGCCATCTCCAGAGCCACTGGGGAACCCATCCACGGTTTCGATTGGGCTTGGCGTTTCACTCCTTGAGGGCTGTCGACCCCGATACGATCCCGGCCGTGATCGAGGCGATGACTCCCGTGATGGGCGCCGCTGGTCCCATTCATATCCACGTGGCCGAGCAGACGGCAGAAGTAGCTGAGTGCCAGTCGCGCTATGGGAAACGACCCGTTGAATTACTGCTGGACACGACCGCGGTTGACGCGCGGTGGTGCCTGATTCATGCCACCCATATGACCGAAAAGGAGACCAACCGGCTGGCCGAATCGGGTGCCGTGGTCGGGTTGTGTCCAACCACCGAAGCCAATTTGGGTGACGGGTTGTTTCCCGCCGCCGAATTTCTCGAGGCCGGGGGTCGGATTTCGATTGGCAGTGATTCCCACGTTGCCGTGAATCCATTTGCCGAATTGCGATTACTGGAATACGGCCAACGATTAACCACTCATCGGCGCGCGGTGCTCTGTGACGAGGAACGATCCTGTGGCGACCGGTTGTTTCAGGACGTTGTGCAAGGTGGAGCACGCGCTCTGGGTCATCCAGATACTGGCGGGATTGGCCTCAATCATCCCGCCAACCTGGTTGTTCTGGATGCCAATCACCCCGCGCTGGCCGGTTGCCCGCCGGAACGCATCATGGACCGTATGGTGTTTTGCCAGTGGGGCAATGCTGTTCGGAAAACGATGGTGATGGGTGACGTGGTCTTCGATCGTGATAGATTCGATGAATTTCAATAAATGCAACGCTTGCCGATTGACTAAAAACGATCAGATTGTTTGTCCAACAGGATTGAAAGCGCATGGTCTCGAGCCAACCGGACCCGACAAATTTACGAAAAAAAATCCGTGAACTGCGGCGTACTGTCCCCTCGGTCTATGCGGTGCAGGCCAGCTACCGGATATCCGAGCAGGTCGCCTCGCGGTCGGACTACCAGGCCAGTCAACGGATCTCGGCATTTCTTCCGTTTGACGGCGAGATCAACCCGTTGCCACTTTTGGACCGGGCGGTTCAGGATGGAAAAAGCGCGTTCGTGCCTATCTTGCGCGGGAAATCAGAGCCCTTGCGATTTGCCCGTTGGACGAGAGATGCCGCGCTTCGGAAAAACAGTTTCGGTATCGATGAACCGGTTGTTGCCGAGTCCCAGTGGATTGCGGCGAGCGAACTGGACCTGGCACTGGTCCCACTGGTTGCATTCGACCAGTCGTGTAACAGGCTGGGCGTTGGCGGCGGGTATTACGACCGAAGTTTTGCATTTGCCATCGACACTCAGCGGGAACAACGCCCTGCCTTAATCGGATTGGGCTTTGAACTGCAACGGGTGGACGGGCTAACGCCCGCTGCCTGGGATGTGCCGCTGGATGCGGTGGTGACCGAGTTGCAAACCTATCAACGTTGATTCCAAGCAGGCGGATTTGGCAGTTCGGCAATCAACCTGCAACGGCTATCGATCCGTTTGCATCTCGCGGGTCAACTTGCTGAATTCTTCTTTCATGCGAGTGTTGTCGAACGGCCGAAGGTCGGGTACGGACAGGTTTGAGATTGATTCAAAAGCCCTTCGACTGACGGCCATTAGCGACGCAAGATCTTTACTGAGCGCGGCGGTTCGATATGTATTGACGGCCGTCAATATGTTCTTGCGGGTTTCCCGATTGGCCCGGGCCATTTGCGATTTCTGATTCGCCAGGCTCTGCTTGTAAAACATGGCTGCATCGTAGGTGATCTGGTTATTGAAAATATTGTTTTCCAGAACCTTGGCGTTACCGCCCGCCAGGATCGCCTGCCGGGCTTCCGCGATATTCTGTTTCGCCTCTTGAGCGTATTGATCGAGCTTGGGGTAATAAACGTCATCCACGTTGTCGATAAACTTGTTTTGCAATTGGTCAATGGTCTTCAATAGCATCAAGTAGACGCCATAGTACTTCTTGGCCGTTTCCAGGTCCTCTCCCGTTTGGTCAGTTAGTTGTTCAAGGTCACGGGCAAACTGTTTGGCGTTATCAAAGATCACGGATATTCGAACAAATTCATCTCCCGTGATCGACTCCAGCAGGATGTCGACGTTAGCGGGAGTAATTTTCATACCCAGTTGATTGAGTTCGGCGATCAGGGTGTCTTTTTCCTGCTGGATCTCGGCCTCAGCCTGCTGGATGCTCTCGCGGGCGTTGGAGATTTTCTTGTCATAACCTTTTTGGCTGACCGACAGCGGATTGTAAGTTGACTTGGGAGCCGAAATCCGCTTCCGCTGATAGATCGAAATATTTCTTCGAGACGTCAAAATCTGTTGTCGCAAATTGACAATCTTTTCGCGCCGGTCGTTGATCTTTGAAATGCCCAGCGACTCGGCAGCCACTTCCAGGTAGCCTTCGATTTTTCGCTGTTGGGATTCCTTGGTGCGACTCAAGAAATCATAAAATGCCAAATCGTCATTTTTCGGCATTTCACGTTGTTCATCGAACATTTCCAACGCGACTTCCAGTGACCCATGAGTCCGCTCGAAAAAGGCGCTCGTATCGGTGGGGCGCTGGACGGGATCCGTTTCCTGAACCCCCTGCGCACGACCGCTTAATACGGAAGCAGTGACGACCGCAGCGATGGTCAGTAGCGAGTAATTCATTTTCGGGTGATTTGGCAAGTTTTTAATTCCTGAATCTTCCTAGACACGATAAGGGCAAGATCAAAGCGGTGCCAAGCTTGAAAATCGGATTAAACCGGCCGACGTTAAAATCGTACCACAAGACAACCGAAACCAACAAATCATGGGATCAACGGCCATTAGGCCTTCGAAAAAACCGATTGTCTAACGGTAATTCGTCCACCATTAGCCGTGCTTGGTGTCGAAACGGGCATTTTTGGCAAATTATATCGATCAGGCGGTTTGAAATCAGCTGAAATCGAACAATTTTCACATCTCGCGCGTTCTGCCTTGAAGCCGTTTTTCTCCCATGAAACAATGATAGGCTTTCCATACCGACCATGCTGGTAGACCAACTCCTGGTCCGCAGGTTCGGTTTAACACCTCCAACTTGGAATTTGAAATGAGAATTGAACCCCTTGGCGACAAGATCGTTGTCAAGCGAATGGAAGCCGAGGAAACAACGGCTGGTGGAATTGTGCTTCCTGAAAGTGCAAAAGAGAAACCGCAACAAGGCCGAGTGCTATCCGTTGGAGAAGGCTTTATGTTGAAAGACGGAAATCGCGCCAAGCCACAAATGGGTGAAGGTGATCGCGTCTTGTTTTCAAGTTATGCTGGAACAGAAATCGATGTCGATGGCCAAGAGCTGCTGATCATGAGCGAGGCGGATATACTCGCCATTGTGAATTAATGCTATCAGGTCCTGACCAAGTGTCAGTCCAGCGGCATTACCTGAAATGCGGAGTTTCTGTTTTCCAGGATTGTCGCAAACGGATGCTGGGCGATGATATAGAGTGGTGGTTGTCGATCGAAGCTGCAATGATAAATGGCCGTTGGTAATTTCTAGAGAAGGGGAGAGGCAAATTGACCGTCACACCGTTTTACCGTTTCTCGATTACCTGGGCCGCAGTACTGGCCGTCAGTAGCGGACTGGCTTGGTCGCAGGATGCCGTCTCACCTGATCAACCGGAGGTCAATCCGGTTGACGCGACCCATTATCAACAGGTGGTCTCCAAGGCCATCAAGTACCTGGAAAACAACCAGGCGGCCAACGGTTCGTTTAGCGAACAACTGGGGCCGGCAGTGACTGCCATGTGTACAACGGCGCTGCTTGAAAATGGGGTGCCTCGAACGAGTCCGGTGGTTCAAAAAGGCTTGGACTATCTGCAAGGTTTCGTTCACTCTGATGGCGGCGTCTATGCTCCCGATAGTAATTTGCGAAATTACGAAACGAGTGTAGCCGTGATGTGCTTTGCAGCTGCCAATCAGGATGGCCGGTACGATGACATCATTCGAAACGCGGTTAATTTCCAAAAAAATATTCAATGGGATGACGCCGAGGGTCATGACCGAAGCAGCACGTTTTATGGCGGACAGGGGTACGGCAAACACAAGCGTCCCGACATGTCAAACACATCGTTTTTTCTAGACGCCCTGAAAGCGGCCGGCGAAGATTCATCCAGTGAGGCGGTCCAAAAAGCGGTCGTTTTCATGTCGCGTGCCCAGAATCTACCTAGTGAATATAACGAACAGGAATTCGCGACCCATGTTGCTCAAGACGATCGCGGAGGGTTTATCTACACACCCGTTGGCGAAGGTGAAACCAAGGTTTTGGAAAACAACGGTCGGACGCCGGACGGTGGATTGCGCAGTTACGCATCGATGACCTATGCCGGTCTGAAGAGTTTTCTGCACGCCGGCTTGTCCAAGGACGATATCCGGGTGAAAGCAGCCAAGGATTGGATTTCCCGTCATTACGATTTAAAGTCGAATCCTGGTATGGGCCAGCAAGGCCTGTATTATTATTACCACGTTTTTGCCAAAGCACTGGACGCCAATGGCGATCGACTAATCCTGGACCCCGATGGCAAGGCCCATAATTGGCGGAACGATTTATTGAATGCATTCCAGTCCAGGCAACAAGCCAATGGATCCTGGACGAACGAAGCGGATCGCTGGTATGAGGGCGATCCCAACCTGGTAACCAGTTATTGCCTGCTGGCCTTACAGTACTGTCATCCGGACAAAGACCGATAGGCCCTTCCATGACGCCGCAGTCTGTCCCGGTCCTGATTGAGGTTTGCGTTGATTCATTAGAAGCCGCACAGGTTGCCGAGCAGGCGGGGGCCCATCGACTCGAACTGAATTTCGCATTGGAACTGGATGGACTGACACCGTCACCCGGTTTGGTCAAGGCTGTTTTGGAGCAGGTCAACATCCCCGTCATTGCGATGGTTCGACCTCGGTCTGGTGATTTCTGTTATCGAAACGATGAGTGGCAAACCATGGTCCGCAGTGCGGCTTGGTTGCTGGATGCGGGGGTCGCCGGTTTGGCCTTTGGCGCGGTGACGCCCGATGGGGCGGTCGAACCGCAGCGCTGCCGGGAAATGCGCACCTTGGCGGCGGAACGCGAACTGGTTTTCCATAAAGCGTTTGATGTTCTGGCCGACTGGCCACTCTCGCTGAAACAACTGACCGATGCGGGGGTCGACCGGGTCATGACGAGCGGCCGAGCGGACGGGTGTCTTGAAGGATTGCAGGCGCTGCAGAATCTGCAACGAGAAACCAGGGGACGTCTGAGCATCCTGCCGGCCGGTGGGATTTCCGCAGCCAATGTGGCCGAGGTGGTTGGGGCGGTCGGTGTGGAACAGATTCACGGTAGTTTTTCGGCCGGAAATCCAAGGGATTACACGGCGATTGCTGCTGAAATCAAGTCAACCTTGCAAAACCTGCAATCCCATTTCAACCGGCAATAATAGGGATTATGCCTTGACATTGTGGGGTTCTTGTACGAAGATTCGCGGTTCAATTTTAATATTGATTAGTGCCTGCGGGCAACTTCAAGAAATAGAGCGTAACCATGAAAATTAAAGCTGGCGACACGGTCAAGGTAATTCGCGGTAAAGACCGCGGTGTTACAGGTAAAGTAGTCTCAGTCGACGACGGGAACAACAAAGTTCTCGTCGAGGGCGTCAATATGGTCTACAAGCATGTCAAGCCAAGCCAGCGGAATCCACAGGGTGGACGGTTACACAAGGAGATGCCGATTCACGCCTCGGTCGTCATGGCGCTCTGCCCCAAGACAAACGAACCGACCCGGATCGGGTACCGGTATCTGGAGGATGGCAGTAAAGAGCGATTTGCCCGTTCAAGTGGTACTTCGATGGGATTGGTCTCCCCGCCCAAAGCAGCCTACGCCAAGAGTTAGGCATCGTTTTGAAACAGGCAGAACCGGCAAGTTGGCCGGTTTTTTTTTGCGCCAGGCATGGCGATTGATCACCCGGGTGATTACTTTCGGGCTT
>JABACA010000177.1:0-6075 GCA_014237975.1 Mariniblastus sp.
CGATTTCGATCACCGCCACAGGTGGTTCGATGTACTTGGCCGGATACGATTGGGCTCCCCACGGCGTCGATTTGGCGTTGCTTGCCCAGGGCAATAAAACGCAGCGTCATGTTGACGCGAAAAATACAAATATTTACCCGCGCACCGGCCTCTATGGCGACGGCTACTCTTGGCAGCAAGGCGCCTCGCACGTCGCCGAATGTATGGCCACGGGCAAACAGCCGGAGGTCTCGGCGGAACACGCCCTGCACGTGATTGAAATCATGACTGCCGCCCGAGAGTCTCAGCAGACGGGCCAACGAATTGCCATCAAGTCGCGATTCACTCTGCCGGTCGTCGAAGGCCCCTAGCATCCCCACGCTTAAATTACTGGAGAAAACAAAATGAAAAAATTCATCTCATCAAGACGTGACTTCTGCCGCACTACCGCTGCGGTGGCGACCTCGATCATCCTTCCCCGCGAGGTCATGGCCTGCCTGGGGCGAGTCGAAAAGCCGATCAAACTCGGCATGATCACCGACCTGCACCAGGATGTGATGCACGATGGCCCGGCCAGGCTGCAGGTCTTCCTCGATGCGATGAAGAAAGAAAAGCCCGACGCCCTGATCCAACTCGGCGACTTCGCCTACCCGACAAAGAAAAACGAGGTGGTCAGCAAGGCCTTTGAAAAAGCGCATCCCAAAACCTTGCATGTGCTCGGCAACCACGAGATCGATGATGGACACTCTTTCGATGAGGTTGCGAAGCTCTGGGGCATGAAGGGGCGTTACTATACCGAGCACGTTAACGGTCTCGACCTGGTTGTCCTCGATGGAAACGAAAAACCGGAAAATCACCAGGGCGGTTACCCGGCGCACATCGGAGAGCAACAGCTCGAGTGGCTCGCCAAACAGTTGAAAACCCTCCAGGGCCCGATTCTGGTCATCAGCCATCAGCCGCTGGCGGGCCCATCGAGTATCGACAATGCAGAAGAGGTCCAGGCGCTGCTGAACTCAGCCGCCGACAAGGTCCTGCTGGCGGTCAACGGGCACACCCACATTGATCACGTGGCCCGCGAGGGCAAGGTCTCCTACCTGCACGTCAACTCGGCCTCCTATAAATGGGTCGGCGGATCGCACCGCAACAAGAGCTACCCGGCCGAGGTCCACTCCAAGTTCCAGTGGGTCGAGTACACCTGCCCCTACCGCGACAGCCTGTTTACCACCCTCACGATCGACCCTGCCAGCGGGCGCATCGACGTCAAGGGCCGTGAGAGCGAGTGGGTCGGGAAATCCCCCTCGCAGCTGGGGATCGCGGACAAACCGAACCTGACCGACGGCCAGGAGATCAGCCCCCAAATCCGCAGCCGCCAGCTCGGGCCGGTCGAGAAGTAGAAATAAAATCATCCGAAAGGCGAATCGATCGGCTCAAACGAGTACGTCAACTAGCTCCCAGTCTGTCGAGAAACTGAATCGGGGTGACAGGACACGGTTAGAACTCTTTCGCCATGGCGTCGACGAACTACAAACACTCCATCTCCATACGTGCGAACAGATTGTATCGATTTTAGTTTGATTTGCATGCAGAGCTAACACCCTTCGGCGTCCACCTGCGGATTACTTCACAGATGCAGCAGATACCAGCGGTCGCAACTGCCATGTCCCGTCGTGCCCATCGGTTTCTCAATTAATTGAAAGCCGTTCTTCTGGTAAAGCTCGTTGGCCTGCCACATGCGATCCAGGGTTTCGAGGTAACACTTTTTGTAATCCCGTGATCTGGCTTCATCCAACAGTAGCAACAGCAACCGTCGGCCCAGCCCGATGCCACGTGTTTCACGAAGAAAGAACATCTTCCGCATTTCGCACGTGAACTTGTCGCCTCCGTCCAGCGGACCTAATCCGCCGCACCCGACCACCTGGTCGCCGGACGTGATCACGTAGTAGCACGACCGTTTGTTGCGGTAGTTGCCGTACATATCATCCACCTCCGGGTCGCCGATGGAGTAGCCGTCACCCACGGCACGAAACTCGGTCATCACGGTACGTATCAGACGGGCTACCTGATCGTTATCTCGTTTCTGAATCGACCGAATGGTGTAGTTGGACTGCAAACGGCTCTTTTTCAGTGCGTCCGCGTACAGCTGGATGCCTTGAACCACCAGCTCCTGTTGCTCCTCGCTTAAAATGCCCAGCGCGTCTTCAACCTGTTTGTTGGCCAGATGGAGCGTCGCGCGAAGGGCCTTCTCACCCTTGGCTGTCAGACTAAATAGTTTCTGGCGATTGTCCGAGGGGACCCTTTCCGCCCTGATCAATCCAAGTTCGACGAGCTGCTTGACGGTCCGGCTGGTATTCGACTTGTCAATCAGCAGATTCTCTGCAAGTGCCAGCAGGTTAAGGGACTTATGCACCGACAATTCAAACAGGACATGACATTGTGAGAACGTATACCCGGTGTCCAGATACGACCCCTTAACGAGATCCAGTTCTCGTACCAACTGGCGTGAATACTGTCTGACTTCGTTCACTTTTGATTCCATAGTCGACTCCTGTACGCCAATGCAAACTGGGCCAATGAATATCAATGTAAACTAAACCGTTGTCATTGACAACCTTATGCGGGAGCGGCTATAATAACGTAGATATGATCATTAATCTGCTGTATGCCTAACCTGTTTTTCACTACCACTTTTTTCCATTTTGAAAGAAACGATGATGCCCCGCTTCTTCCTGGTGTCGCTCTGTCTGGCCATCTCATCCCCACTCCATGTCCTCGGCCAGACTAACCAAACGACGGCTCCGGCCGCCGCATCCAATCCAGCCATAACGAGCGAGGCGTTGGAGGGTTTGGGAAAGGCAGTTGAGCAGTATATCGGCAAAGACTACGCCGTGGGCGCAGAGTTGCTGGTCCTGCATAAAGGACAGACTCGCTACCACGAGTCATTCGGATATTCGGATCGCGAAGAAAAGCGGCGGTGGCAAAACAACACGTTGTGCAATATTCGCTCGATGACCAAGCCGATCACATCGGCAGCCGCTCAGATTCTGATTGATCGCAACTTGTTGCATCTGGACGATCCTGTCGCCAAATACCTTAAGAGTTTCGACAACGACAAATCCAAGTCGATTACGGTGCGACAGGTATTGACCCATCGATCGGGGCTGCCCCTGACGAACCTTACGAATCCGGACCAGTATTCGAGCCTCACGGCCCAGGTCGCAGCGGCCGGAGAAAAAGGACCCGAGTTTGAGCCCGGCAGTAAGTTCTGGTACAGCGACCTTGGTACGGATGTCGTCGGCGCTCTGGTTGAAAAGGTCTCAGGCGAGCCTCTGCACGAATTCGTCAAGCGAGAAATCCTTGATCCGCTCGGTATGTCAAGCTCGCTGTATGGAATTGACGCAGACGATAAACGCCTGTCACAGGCTGCCAGCGCCTACCTCAAGGTTCCCGCCGGATGGCTGCCATTTTGGAAAGGGGACGGTGAGCCGGTCTATCCCTTCGCCTGGGGTTCACAAACGATTTATTCGACGACGACGGATTACGCCAAGTTTCTGGGAATGATGATGAACGGCGGCCGTGTCGGCGATCGTCAGGTGCTTTCGGCGGCGGCGGTTAGCCGCATGCTGGCGCCGGTTTCTCGCGCCAAGATGATGCAATCCGATGCCCCAATACCCACGGAGTTTCGCCACCTCGAGGTTTACTACGGGCAAATGATGGTCACCTATCGGGTTATCGGAAAGGAAAAGGATAAGCCTGTCGTCATCGGTCATAGCGGTTCCGACGGGACGATCGCTTGGGCGTGGCCCGAGCGGGATTTGATCATTCTGTATTTCACCCAATCGCGAGGCGGAATGACCCCGTTGAGAATAGAGGAGCCGATCGACCGCTTGATTATTCATCAAGGGCAGAAATATACGGAAGAGGCACCTCCTGGTCTGCGACCCTATCTCGGGACGTTTATTGCAAACTACGACACCTTCGAAAACGAAGAGTTTGTCGTCAAAGTCAAAAACGGGAAATTGGTCCTGGATGTACCCAGCCAGATGGCATTCGAGTTGATGGAGCCCGATGAAAAAGGATATTGGGCGTTCGCCATTGTACCGGACAAGATAAAGGCGACTTTCGATCGAAACGAAAACAATGAAGTCGTGGGGCTGAAACTCCATCAGAACGGACGGATTTATGAGGTTCCAAGAAAAGGAACGGCCCGCGCGACAGAACTGTCCCAGCGGACCAACGACCCAGACGTGGAAGGTATTTCCTGGGTCGGAACACTGGACGCTCAAGGGAAAAAACTGCGATTGAAAATCAACATCCGCGAGAGGGCCGGCAAGTTGACCGGCGAGTTGGTTAGCCTCGACCAGGGTAACTTTACAACAGCGGTAAGTGACATCATTGTTAAAGGCGATAAACTCAGTTTCTCGATTCCTGGAGCCAGCGCAACATTCAGTGGCAAATATGCAAAGGACGGCGCCAGCGCCGCAGGCACGTTTACTCAAGGTGGTGGGAAGATGCCGTTGACGCTCTCCAGGTCAGCGGCGAAGGAGACGCCACAAGGTACGCTAAAAGAGGCGTGGATCGGTGAGCTGTCTGCGGGCCTTGTGAAACCGGTGATGCAGTTTCGTATCGTGACCTTGAAGTCTGGCGAAACGCAGGCCTACTTTGACAGCGTCACGGAAGGGCGAACCGGATTTAAGGCGACCTGGTCGGTCGACGGCGACAAGCTCAAGTTCGACGTTGCCTCCATCAAACTGCAATATCGTGGAACCCTTAACAAGGCGGGCGACACAGCCGAGGGAATCTGGAGCCAAGGAGGCCGCGAAATTCCACTGACGCTCAAGAAGCACGCTACGGAATACGAAAAGGAATAGCGTTCCAGGTGTGTTATGGCTTGGTCCGTCATTGGAGTTCTGTTGTGTCTCGCGGTTGTAGGAGGCAGTGCGATGTTATTTTCGTTGATTAAGGAGCAAACCAAAGGGTAGTGCGTAACCCTGCACTAAGCCCCGGCAGGCCGGACGACGAGTAGCGTTCAGCCCATATTCCTTGCCACCGCCGCCTGAGGGAGCGAAGATGGGGGCTGTGTGGATCGATGCACCCAGCTGAACTACACCTAGAGGTCACGGCCATAGCTTTAAGGAAAACAATACGACACAGGATTAACAAAAGTGACACTCGTGGACGACTCAACAAAATCTTTGCCTCAACACGGCACCTCACACTTGCAAACACTTGGCGGCAAATCCCCATCCAGGTTCGCGTTGGTGGTTGAGGTCTTACTATTCATCGGTCTTGCGATAGTTTTGAAGTTCTTGGTCAACCAGTTAACTTTGCGATTCTCCGGGCCGATTTCACTCGTGATGGTGTTGGTGATCTTGACGTTTTATCTACGCACTCGTGGTCTCAAGTGGTCGGATATGGGACTCCGGGCCCTACCCGGAGTGAAAGCAAAATTGCTCGTCATTCCCCAGTCCTTTCTGGTGGCCCTGGTATTCCTTGCCTTTGTTGGGCCGGTAATGTATGCAGCCGAAGTGTTTGGTTGGGAAGCCCTGACCGAAACACCGGTTGGCATTCAAGAACGTTTTAACAATGTACGAGGAAACTTGCCAATGTTTCTGTTGTGGTTGGTGATTGTCTGGACGACCACGGCCTTTGGGGAAGAAATGTTTTTTCGCGGCTATTTGATCACCCGTTTGCAGAGTGCATTTACGGATCTCAGATTTGGAAACGCATTGGCAGTGATTGCGCCGGCACTGTTGTTCGGTTTCGCCCACGTGTCCTATCAGGGAGTTCGCGGGTTGGTGATGACTGGGCTGATTGGTTTGGCTTTCGGTACCATGTTCCTCGTGTTCAAGCGGAATCTATGGCCCCTCGTTTTGTGGCACGGAATTACCAACTCAATGAGCTTCACCGTGTTGTATTTGGGATTGGAGTAAAGTCGACCGGCGATTGTTTGGGAGCAGGTTGTTACAGGCGGCCTCAACTGTAGTATCCACTCGTACCACCGTTTCGGACGACCCTGCTGCCCGCAGCCGGAAAGAAGGTGGACAGCTTCAATCTGGACAAGTTGCCCTCGGTGTTAGGAAATAGGAATCGGGGTGA
>JABACA010000177.1:6172-9119 GCA_014237975.1 Mariniblastus sp.
TGACTGGATTTGAACCAGCGACCTTTGCGTCCCGAACGCAACGCTCTACCAGGCTAAAGTCCACTCCAAGTTCCAGTGGATCAGGCCGCCATGCCCGGGGCTATCATGCGGACCTCCGAATCATCTTCTTGACAATCTTTTTGATACGAAGAAACTCCAACGTCTTGACGGTCATCCGCGTCACAGCATGCAAGGCACAGTGCGTCGCAACAATTGTGTAATTCCGCAGTGTCCGTTTCAGATAGTAGATTTCTTCACATTCCACGTTGCCCGTGGCAAAAAATTTCTTGTGTTGGCCCTCGCCTTCCGTAAAGTCAAATACCTCAGCTCCCGTATCGGTGAACAGATATTCCATTGCAAGATACTGGAGCACCGTACCCGGTGACCAATTTCCGTATTCGGGATCGTAGCCAAGGTATTGATAATACAGCACGTTCTCGCGAATCGGACAAAACAGGTACGAGATGGGACGGTTATCATGGAAAAGCAAGAATGCGCGTACGTGGTCCGATGAAGCCATCCGCACTGCCTCTTCAATAAATTCAGGTGAATCAGGCAGCCCCGCCCCCAGCAACTTCTCCTGATAGGTCTTGGCAGACACTTGTCCCGCCAGTTGGAAAAAATCCTGGAGCTCTTGAGGACTACGACAAACCCTGAATTCAACACTGCCCCCGCAAAATTTCGTGAACTTGCGGACCTTTCTACGCAAGGTCGAACGGGATTTCGACGAGAACTTTGCTAAGTACTCGTCAAATGTACCTTTCAAGATAACGTAATAGCGACTGTAGGATTGCGGGACATATCGAATCATACGGTTCCGAAACGACAATCTCGATCGTCGCTTACCTACCGGATACGATGGGAAAAAAACTCCCTCTACTTCGTCACTTAAAGTCAAGCCGCCGATATCTGGATCCCCTTCCTCATGACAGTCGAGAAAGTGAACCGTGTAGACCAACATCAGCAGCTGAACCGAGAACAAGGGTTTCTCACCTAATCGAAACCGCAGAGACTTGGTTTTCGTCTGGTAAATGTCGGTCACTTTGCAGGTCCCATCATGCGGCGCCTCAATTGTTCGAATATGCGCCCGCAGGTGTAAAAGGGCTTCATGCGGATGGGTGTTGAATCCGAATCCCTAGAATCATTGAATTTTGGCAGGTCGGCAAAGGTACATGTCTCAAACTTGTCACGGTTCTCGCTCAGGAAGTGACAAAAACGTTCGAAGCGACGCAGTACTATCGGGTCTGGCCTAGATGGCCGATTCGCATCTCCTCGTCGTATCAACTCGAAACTATGCGAAACAATTACAAACGACTCCCAACCCTTTTTCCAAGCCTCTAGAAGAGCGTATTCTAGCTCGGAACTTGAGCAGGCCTGAAATTGAGCATGTCGACATTTTCGGAAATCCCTAAAAAAGGAAATTGGAACTTCCAATACGCCATCGAGCCTGCCGGGTTGAAGAGGAACTTCCTCGGTTTGGATGCGACACGTCGAGTCGAGATAGGCGGTGTTGTGGCTGGTGTCGTAGAGAATGTCATTCTGCGCCAGCGCCTGAAGTGTCTGGTTGTCGGCACCGTAGTTGCCCGCTCGAAACGCACAAATTCGACCTGCGCCACACTCTTTCATGGCTGCCAAACCGGAGGCAATTAACAGCGATTGCTCATCCAGAGAGAAGTCATGCATATTCTGCCCTGAACGCCCAGGCAGGAGTGACTTGGACATCCAGTTCAGCCACTCTGTATGAAGGTGCAGTTGCACATCATGACCTCCATCCAGCACCAATTCGACAATTTCTTTTAACGGCTCATGGCCAACCGCATACGGATGCAGCGCTTCCACCAGACAGACAGCGCGGAGGTCAAAGCGGCGCAGCATTTCGAGCTGAAATGTGAGCCCAAAATCTCCCTCTGGGGTTCGTCCATGAATATCGCGTTGAAAATCATCGATATAGTCATCTGCGACGCGATATTCCTTGCGTGGCCAGAATTCTGTGTCGATCGTGATGAAAACGCGTAGCATTGCATGATCTCTTGGATGATGGACGACTCTGCCGAGCAGTGTCTCAACAGGTCGCGACAGACTTGACGAGTATCGTCATGGCAGCGGATGCAAGTGCCGTCATATGGCGCCAGACCTCAATTAATTAAAGGTCGATTCACAATCTCACGCAAACCTCGCGTGCGCGTTTACCTGGCCATCCATCCCTTCCAACTCAGTGTAATTCTACCATACTTTGCGATTGGGTTGGACGGATACGGAATAAGAAAAGTGACCGCGATTGGAACACCCCTGCTGTACGCCACCGGACGGAAAATGGGCAGCGGCAATCTGGACAAGTTGACCTCGGTGTCAGGAATAATGAATCGGGGTGACTGGATTTGAACCAGCGACCTTTGCGTCCCGAACGCAACGCTCTACCAGGCTGAGCCACACCCCGCGATCCAGATGGAATTTTCCCACCCCGCTGAAGAATAAAACGTTGGCTGAAAACCAGTTGTTTCCACATTTCTTCACACAAGCGGTCCCTTATTCCGGACTTAGAGCGACCATTATCTACCTATCGACCCGATCGTCAACAACTTTTAGACTGAAAATGTTGTTCCACGGGCACTCGGAACGTCCGTTTCAAGTTACAATTTGAGCCAAACCCTTTTGTCGACACTGTCGAGACCAATCATGCGAACTTTCTTTGCCATTATGTGTCTGCCACTGCTGGTGGCTGGTTGCGACGTTCAGGAATCGAAGCCAGTGGCTTCCGACTCCCCAGTGGCTTCCGACTCCCCAGTGGTACCTCCAGCACCCCCCGAGACTGCCACCCAATCGGACGAGGTCCAAGAGGAAACGGGGGATCCTGCCACGACCGCTCAAGCGCAATTGGACCAGCGGATCAAAAAGCTGGACCAGGATATTGAAGCACTCAAGCAGAACGTTGCCACCGCCTCGACCA
>JABACA010000178.1 GCA_014237975.1 Mariniblastus sp.
CCACAATCGGCAGCAGTGTCACAGCAAGCGTTGTTGTCACAGCCACAATCAGCAGCAGTGTCACAACAATTAGCATCACAGCAGTTCAGTCCACGACCAAGAAATCCTTGACCGAAACTTTCTCCGCAGACCATCATGGCAAGCAAAAGTGCTGCCGTACATAATTGGAGTTTCATGAAACTCGTCTCCTTTCTAGGAACCCTGCTCAACAGCATTCAGTCCACACAAACAAAGCGGTCGATGCAATCGGCCGCGTCACCAACCACGTTGTGGGCAATTTGCCTGCCCATCTCAGTAAAGATGAACATCGGTAATTACTTTGGATTGATGCTTGCGCGTTTGAGCAAAGTTCGGAATACGGCGAATTCCTATCAAACCATCCATAAGTTTGAAAACAGTCGGAATCCGTCGTCAAATTGGCTCGGTTAAAATCAAGTGATTAGTTAAAAGCACTCAATTCTTTTCCTGTCTATCGTCCCGGAATTGACCGACCATCTAGCGAGCTGTCATAAAATCACCTCGTAACTGATGTCACATTCATGGGGGTTCTTCCACAGGTTTTGAATGGTAAGGATTTAACAGTCAGTCACGTTCTTTGGATGGTTTGACCGTTACAATCGGAACCTGAACGAGACACCAAGCCTCCCAATGGGACTTTGGATATTGATCTTGGGTATACAAGACACAGGGCCTATATTTCTTTCTGGCCTTGTTTCAGCACCAGCTCGCTATTATTCTCGGTGAAGACGGCAAACTGAATTGATTTTTTTCCGCGCCGCGGGGGTAGGGCCTGCCTGGAAGGAAAAACGCAGTTCCAGCTAAACTTTCCAGTAATTAAGTGCAGCTTAGAATTCTAATTCGAATCCGGAAAAGCATGGCAATCGCATTTCAAAACCTCAAACTGATTTCCCTGGTTGGGATGATCGTGGTTGCGTTTGCCGTCCTGGGCTGTAAACAGCAACGGTACCAACCCTCTGAATGGCGCTCACTTAAGCGAAATACGACCCTGCCGGGAACCACCCTGCCCGGGACCACTCTGCCCGGCACGACGTTACCGGGGACAACGTTACCGGGGACAACGTTACCGGGGACAACTTTACCGGGGACGACGTTACCGGGGACGACGTTACCGGGCGGCTGGCGACCCTCACGGGCACCCAATCGGCTTTGGTCGCCCAACTTTGACCCCTTGCCGGGCACCACGCTGCCTGGCACGACCCTGCCTGGCACGACCCTGCCCGGAAATCGGCGGCGGTAAACATGATCGCCCTGAAAAATGGATTCCGCGACAGTTGGCAGGCCGGGCGCTGACGACCGTTCCAACGGCCCGCAGGCTAACGCGCGTCGAAGCTAACCGAGGTTAGGGTGAATCGACCGGTCGGCCACCGCTTTACTTGGGAGGGTTGTACTCCAGCAGTTTCGCCGCCACGTCCTGGTTAATCACCGGTTGGTAGTCGGTCCTTTGGTCGACGGTGACGCCCTCTCCAAATGGGTAGCTCTGCTCGAATCGACGAACAAGGAACGACTCCTGGTCAATCCAGATGGTACTGCGACCGCCAGGTAACTGCCCCTGAATGGAAAAACAATTGCGACCGTCGATCGACGAACCTATTTCTCCTCGATCTCCTCTTTGATCTTCATGACAAAATGGGGAGGTTTCCCACTGTCGGTTAATTCTTTGGCGCGCTTATCAGCCGCTTTGCGCTGATTAAAGTCATACAGCGCAACCCGCTTCATCGCATGGTTAAAGACACCCCAATAGACTTTCAACCGAGCATTAGCGGCAGCCTTGGAGCGGGAGCGTTTGGTCGCCTTCTTGGCCTTTTTCTTTTTGGCGGGTGTTTCCTTGGTTGCATCAGCGGCTTTCTTTTTGGTCACTTTTTTAGTGGCCGCTTTTTTAGTAGCCGCTTTTTTAGTAGCCGCTTTTTTAGTAGCCGCTTTTTTAGTGGCTTTCTTCTTCGCCGTCTTGGTAGCTGTTTTTTTCGCAGCCTTCTTCTTGGCCATCGCGGATCCGCTTATTTTCAGGAACTGGGGAAATCGTAAAAATCAGGGGGAAATGATAACCTTTTTTGCATCGATTGAATACCGGTCCAGCCAATTCGGCGCACCGTTCAAGAAATGCATGGGTGAGCTGTCCTGGCGTCAGGCGGCTGAATCAGTGGTTACTTTCCAGAACTGCCAGGACGGCCGGAACCCGGCGGTGGCGTGCCGCCACCCTCTTGGATGTAATTAGAGCGTTGCTGGGCATAGTCGTCGGACGAAATGCCGAGCGGGTCCAGAGAATCATCCGCCAGGTCCAAGGCCCCGGTTTGCTCCTGAAACATCCGCCTCAAAAATGGCCGACACCAGCCACACCCGGTTCCCGCACCAAAACACTCACTCAACTGGGCTGCCCGTCGTGGCTTTTCGATGCGGATATAATTTTCCAGCTTACGGCGGGACACGTGAAAGCAAAGACAAACTGGGTTATCAAGGTCCATAAAGCACTGCTCGCTGCAAGCCCAATTAAATTTTGTGGCTGTTCAACCGATCCGGAGAAATTGATCATATACGAAGAATGACTGCTTCGTCATAATATCAACCATTTCCAAACCGGAAAAACTGGTTTTCCGTAGCACGCTGTTTGTCATTTCCCGTTTCCTGCTGAATAGGTCTGCTTTGCGTACCCCGATCATCGATCAACTTGACGAACTTTCCAATTGGGTCCGCCAACAAGGCCAGCCCGCGTTTCGAGTAAGGCAGATTATCAAGTGGATTTTCGAGAATCGAGCCCAGTCATTTGAGGAAATGACCGACTTGCCGCAGTCCTTAAGAACGGCACTGGCAGAGCAGTATTCATTATTCTCGGTCCGGATCGAAAAACATGATCAAGCACAGGACGGAACGGAGAAATTGTTGGTCCAACTACCCGACGGAGGTCTGGTTGAATGTGTCCTGTTACGTGATGGAGACCGGCGAAGCATTTGCGTGAGCAGTCAAGTGGGTTGTGCCATGGGCTGCGTTTTCTGCGCCAGTGGCCTGGACGGAATTATGAGAAACCTGACCACCGGTGAAATCCTGGAACAAATGCTTTGTCTCCAACGGCTATTGCCGGCCGACGAACGCCTGAGCCACATCGTCATGATGGGGATGGGTGAACCGCTGGCCAATCTCGACAATGTTGTTCTGGCCCTTCATTGGGCCAGTGCCGAAAACGGACTAGGCATCAGTCCTCGTCGCATCACCATTTCAACGGTTGGATTGCCGCCAGCCATTGAGAAGCTGGCCGAGACCGACAGCCGGTTTCACCTGGCCATTTCTTTACACGCTCCCAATGACGATTTGAGAAATGAGCTGGTTCCCGTTAACCGAAACATTGGAATCCAACCTCTGTTACAGGCCGCAGACCACTATTTTGATGTCTCGGGCCGAAAACTGACATTTGAATATGTTCTGTTGGCCGATATCAACGATCAACCGGAGCACGCGCATGAGCTGGCAAGCATTCTTCAAGGCAGAACCGCCATCTTGAATGTCATTCCTTACAATCCCGTTCAAGGCCTGCCGTATCGAACTCCCTCCAGCCAAGCCATTGCCCAGTTTCGGGAAATTCTGCAGTCGGCGAACATCGTGGTTAAGTTCCGCCAGCGCAAAGGCGACAAGATCAACGCGGCTTGCGGGCAATTGCGTCGCCAAAAAGTCCAACAACTCTGAAGCCCATCTTGGGAATGGCAATTCTTGTAAAATTCATCCGGTCACTTGGCCATTAGAGGAACATTTTCTCAGCATGCGGGTTAAATAATACGTTGCCTGCGAAGCGGATTGGCTCCAAACGTGCCTCTGTGGCCGGTTTAGGGAGGTTGCTCATCGACGCTTTCGTATGACAGGTGATACAATGTAGGTATCGATACCGGTCTTCGGAAGTAAAGCAATTTTGACCTAGGGCATAAGACTTGTCAGTCAACGATTCCGCGTTTCAAAAAGCACAGAAGTACGAACTGCTCGACCCAGACGTGCGGTTGATGCTACAAGTGCGCAACGGCAACGCCGCGGCATTTGAAAAACTCGTTGAGAAATATCAGAACAGGTTGATTTCCGTTTTGGAACATATCGTGCCCAATCGCGACCAGGCAGAAGATTTGACTCAGGAAGTCTTCATGAGGGTTTACCGGGCGCGAGAGCGGTATGTACCGGGCGCCAAGTTCTCAACATGGCTGTTTACCATCACCCACAACGTAGCAAGTAATGCAATTCGAAAACATGTTCGTCGGAAAGAAGTCAATTTGACAAGTTCGCCCAGCGGCAAAATAGATGTTCAGCCATTGGACACGATGGCCAAGGCCAAAAGTGGTTTAATGCCGACACGAAGGGTCGATCAAAAGGAAATGTCTGCCATTGTTCGTGATGCGATTCAAACGTTGAATGAACGACAACGAATGGCAATGTTATTGAGCAAGTTCGAAGGAATGAGTTACATCGAAATATCAGAATCCATGAATCTAACAACTCAAGCTGTCAAGTCGTTACTGTCCCGGGCGCGGAGTAATTTACGGGACATCCTGCAACCTTATGTCGATTCTGGCCAGTTGCCGCTTGGCGCTTCGGAGCCATCGTTGAGAAACAGCGACTCCCATGGGCTCGGAACTGTTAATTAAATGGATCATTGCCAAGTTATTGTGATTGATCATGAATGAATGGATGGAAAACTTGGATCCGAGTGACTCGACAATTGACATGCAGTTGACCGGCTATCTGGACGGTGAGCTGAATGAGGATGAATCTCGAGAGGTGGAACGTCGCCTGAACGAAGATGGACGTTTTTTGCAACGAATGCAGGAGCTGCAAAAAACCTGGGATGTATTGGATGCTTTGCCCCGCGCTCATGCCACGGAATCTTTCACCAAAAGCACCCTGGAATTATTGATCGGTGACGTCACGCTGCAAAACCAACGAAGAAATCGCAGGTTCTGGTCGTGGCCGCTCCGACTGGCTGCCCTGGCAGGCATACCCCTGTTGGTGCTGGCATGTTCGTTTTACGTTTCCAAGTATTACCAGCAACAACCGGTTGGCCAGTTGATCAGTGACTTGCCCATTATTGAGAATCTTGATCATTACGAGGTAATCGATTCCGTAGAATTTCTTCACATGCTGGAACAAGAAGGTGTCTTCCAGAATGACGATGTCTATTTTGATGGAGTCGCCCAATGAAGATCCTGCTGGAAAAACGGTTGACCGCGAATTCCAAAACCACGCTTCAGCGAAGCAGTCTGGCGATCTTCGCCTGTTGGTCATTAATGGGCTTGGTGGAATCCACTGCAGCGCAGCAATTGCCAAATCAAATGGCCGAAGACCGGCTCAAGCAAATGAATGAAACCGAGCTGATTGAGCTTGCACGAAACCGTGAAGATTTTGATTCCAAAACACCGGAACAACAACAACAGTTGAGGGATTTTCACATCCAACTGGTTCAGCATCCCGACCGGGAGAAACTGGAGCGGGTCATGCAACAATACCATGACTGGCTGGCAACGCTCGATGACCAAAGCCGGGCAAAAATTCTTGACCTGCCTCCCACCGAGCGGATCGATAAAATCAACCAGATTCGCCGTCAGCAAAGCATTGATTGGCTGGGGAAAATTGGTCCCACCCAATTACCCAAGGAAGATGCCGTTCCGGTTTACTGGTGGTACGAGGAGATGCTCAAGACGAAACACGATTTGATTTTTGATGTTGCCAAACAATTGGTCAACCGAGGCATCATCGACTTTCAAAGCCAATTGTTTGAGCGCGATCTGTTTCGAAGCCAGGGATTCAGGAGGCAAAGCCCTTTCATGCAACGCAACGTGTCAGAACGCCTGCTGATCGCAATCCAGGAAGAAAGCCCGGAGTCATTAAACGAGATATTTTTCGCATCTGACATCAACAGCTTGACGACTTATCTGTCGAATGAGGGACGCAAGATCGTTCAGCAAAGCGAACCTCAGGAACGAAGCCGACTGGTGGTTCGCTGGATTGCCGATGCACGGGAAATCAAAAGCCGGAATAGCATCTCCCAAAAAGTCCTGGAAAACTTTTACAAGACTGAATTGACGCCTGAAACACGAGATGAACTGGACGCGATGAGTGCTGACGGTCGGCGCAATACACTGGTCGATCTGTATACCAAGTGGCGGCGGCAAAAGTCGCCAAGCTTACAACGGGACCCCTTTAGCTTTCCTCCCGATTTCTAACTGGCCAGTCGGGTCGCATTGCTTTAGAAAGACCCGTTCCGGTCAATTTTTTCCCGATCCAGGCAGTCACGGATCGAATTAGCCTCAAAATTGGCGTTTTTTTTGGAATAAGTGACGATACCTCGTTTTTCGCCACGACCCTGGAAACTTGGCTGGCCGAATAATCGTCTATAATTACAAGTTCGATCTGTGGTCTACGACCCGACGATAAATCAAAAACAGAATATTAAGCTGGATGTCAAAGCGCTATGGCTACAAGTGCAAAATCTGCTGCCCCCGCAAAAACCAGGAGCGCCCAGGTTCAACAGTATGTCAACCAGCATATTCGCAAGGCGACCCACCAGGTAAGAATCACCGAACTCATAACGGGTGGCACCGGTATCTTGGCGTTTGCCATCGGATTTTTCGTTTTGGCCACTATCGTGGATGCATGGGTCTGGCCACTTTCTGTTACGGCCAGGATCGTCGCCTGCTGTGTTTTGGTGATTGGTATCTTCGGGATCGCAACAACCCAGTTGCTGCCTCTTTTGTTTCGAAGAATCAACCCGCAATATGCGGCCCGCATGATTGAAGAAGCAAAACCCAGCTTCAAGAACAGCTTGGTGAATTACTTGTCTCTCCAGAAAAAAGACAAGAAAGTACACAAAGCGGTATTTAACGCCGTTTCACGACAAGCTGCCACCGATTTATCCACGGTGTCGGTAGACCAAACGATTGACCGGTCAGGTTTGATTCGCATGGGATTCGTCCTGGTTGTTCTGTCCACTATCGCAATCGTTTATTCGATGGTGTCCCCCAAGAATCCGCTTCAAACCATTCGCCGCATTGTTGCGCCAACCGCTAAGATTGCCCCACCTGCGTCGGTGTCTATCCAGAAAGTTCACCCGGGAGACGCCTCCGTGTTTTTTGGCGATCGCCTCGAGGTGACTGCTGAAATTCTCGGTAATTTTGATCCCGAAACCGCGCGACTGATTTATTCAACTGAAGACGGACAACAGTTAGACGCTGTTATCAAAATGAAGCCTGGTGGAATTTCTGACAGCCAGTTCGTCACTGAACTTCAAACCTGTTCGTCGGGAATCCAACAACCACTTAACTACTTTGTCGTTGCCGGTGATGGCCGTTCACCCGTTTACTCTGTCACGGTTCGACCCAATCCGGTTATCAGCATTGACCAAATCAAAATCTCCCCACCCACCTATACCGAATTGCCAGAACGCATTATTGAGGGACAGTGTGAAGTTCAAGCACTGGAAGGATCAACTGTAAAAATCTCCGCTGTGGCAAACATGCCGATCGATGTTGCTTACATCGAGTTACTGGGAGCACTTAATGACAATCCCACCAAGGATCAGTTCCGGAAACTAAACACGATCAGCATGACCTCGGAAGGCAAAAAGGCGCACGGTACTTTCGTGGTCAAAATGAACTCACAGCGAACCAGCCCCAGGTTCACCCACTATCGTGTCAATTTTAGAAGTAAAGATGGTTACCGAAACGACAACGCAAACATTTATCCAATCAGGGTTATCGCTGACTTGCCTCCCGAAGTCCAAATTATTCAACCGCAACAAGAGATTTTGAGCGTTCCTGTTAATCAACCATTCACCGTTGAAGTCGAGGCAAATGATCTCGATTTTGAAATTAGTGAAGTCAAGATATTTTTGGACAATACCTCCGGTGCTACTAAAGACCGAGATTTTGTACTTACCGATGACGCAATCGAAAATGACGAACTGGGAAATCAGCGGGTTATTTCCAGGAAGACCATTCGACCCATCGACCTCAACTGGAAACCTCAAGAAGAGATCCTGTTACACGCCACGGCCGCCGATAATCGCCTCGTCAATGGACAGCCGGATCCGAATGTCGCGCGCACAAAAAATTACACCATCAAAATCACCGAAGCGACCAACAAGGTTACCGAACCGAAAAAAGACGACGATCAGAAATCACCAGACGAAAACCAGAAGCAGAAATCTGACCAACCCGACCACGAACCTGCAGACAACAGTAAATCCAACCAATCGGATGAGAGTAGCTCTGAGCAGAGTGAAACTGGAAAATCCGGCGATGAGGAGTCGGAGGAGTCAAAAGACGGACAGGGTGAAACAAAGGGAGAGGGTGAATCCGGAAACGGTCAGAACGAGGATTCGGGTCAAACGGAATCCAGTAAAGACAAGCAACCACCGAAGGGGCAACAGCCAGACTCGGAAAGTGCGGACAACAGCAAGTCAAATTCCAACCCAACAGAAGATCAACAGGATCCCGATTCAAAGACAGAAGGCGCGGATGATTCCCAGAACTCCGAATCCAATGGCCAGGGAAACGGTGAAATGGAACAGGATTCCAATTCACAATCCGGCAACCAAACGGGTGATGGCCAAGGTGCTAACACGAATGCAACCAATGATGGCCAATCTAATGGTGATTCAGGCACCAACCAGGGAAGTAATTCCAACACGGAAGCTGGAGGTCAAAAACCGGGACAACGATCCAACGATGGGGATGCCAGCAACCAAAGCGGCCAAGGGACTAATCCAGAATCTGTTCAAGATCAATCACTGAACGAAGGTGACATTGAACCGCTTTCCGAAGGAGCTTCGGAGGGTGAACAGATGGAGCAATTACAAAAACTATTGGAAAACCAAGATCCCTCTCCCGCCGATTCTCCCGATCGAAAACCTGGAAATGACTCAGATGAGGGACAGGCGGAAACTTCCCAACCCAATAATCGGGAAAAGAACCCAAATCACGAACCTGAAGAAATGGCCAATCAGACCGGCCAAAACAGCCAGGGCGAAGGAAGTGAAGGCGAAGGCAGCGAAGGTGAAAATAGCCAGGGCAAAGGAAGTGAAGGCGAAGGCAGCGAAGGTGAAAATAGCCAGGGCAAAGGA
>JABACA010000179.1 GCA_014237975.1 Mariniblastus sp.
AAGTGACGGGACCTTTGCCCCGCCCATCCAGTACCCGCCAGGTCAGCAATGGCGGACGCGGGGAGTGAACTGGTCAGATTTTGATAACGACGGCGACCAGGACTTTTATGTTTCCAATTATCGCCTGATGCCCAACCAGCTATGGGTCAATGACGGTCAGGGAAATTTTACTGATCAAGCCGAGCAGCGGGGCGTCATGGGAACCCATGATGGTGGACTGGAATCCGCATCGGGCGAAACCCCCGCTTATCAATACAGTGGTCATACAATCGGCTCCTGCATCGGTGATGTCAACAATGATGGCTATCTCGATTTGATCGCCGTCAATTTTGCCCATCCGCCCGCGTTCCAGGACCGGACCATGGTCTTGATCAACTCGGGACCTCCCGCCTACACGTTTGAGAACATCAACCATGAAGACCAGGCCGGGATTCACTACCAGGAGAGTTACGCCAAGGGCGCCCTGGGGGATTACGACAATGACGGCGATCTGGATCTGTTTATTACTACGGTTTACCCCAATGATAACGGCACGCTATTCGAAAATGACGGCAGCGGCCAATTTACCGACGTCGGTGATCGAGCGGGTGTCCGCGGCAACGATGGCTATGGCGTGGCCTGGGTCGATTTCGATAACGACGGCGATCTTGATTTGAGTACGGCGGGCACCTTGATGCGAAATCGTGGCAACAACCACTCCTGGCTCAAAGTCCGCGCCATAGGCAATGGTCCCTCCAATCACGCGGCCATCGGAGCCCGGATCACCGTGACGGCTGGCAAGCGACGTTACGTGCGGGAAGTCCAGGCAGGCAATAGCGGAAATCAAAACCCTCTGGTTGCCCATTTTGGTTTGGCAGACCACGTCGGGCCCGTTAAGATCAGCGTTCGTTTTCCCTCCGGTAAAACGGTCAACACCTCGGCCAATGTCAACGGCACGGTCGATGTCCAGGAAGAAAAATCTGACCGTTAAGGTTTCCATGGTAATGGAATGGTTAACACCCGCGATGTTGTTCGTCTTGCATTGTATCGACTATGATGCGGCTCCAACCAATGTCGGCATCAACAAGGAACCGCTGTGAAAATTCACGACACGTTCTACATCAATGGTCAGTGGGTTACACCGAATAGCAGCCGTGTTCACGAAGTCTACAATCCTGCTACCAATGAGCTTTGCGCCGTCACGCCGCTGGCCAATGACACGGACTGTATCAAGGCGATCGAGGCCGCCAATCGAGCGTTGCCCGGTTGGTCCAGTACTTCCACCCGGGAGCGGAGCGATTTCATCAACGCCGCCGCTGATGCAATGGAACGCCGTGCCGATGATCTGGCAGACGCCATTACGATGACGATGGGCTGTCCACGTCAGATGTGCCCGGGTCTACAGGTTTCGGGTGCGATTGCCGCGTTTCGATCTTACGCCGAGCGCGCCGCCATGATGGACCACATCGACCAGCGCAACGGAATCCAGGTTTTAAAAGAACCGGTCGGGGTTTGCACGTTGATCAATCCGTGGAACTATCCTTTGTCGATCCTGGTGGGCAAAACGGCACCCGCACTGGCCGCCGGGTGTACGATGATTGCCAAGCCGGCCGAGCAGACGCCGTTGCAGGATTTCATCGTGGCCGAGGTATTTGACAAGATCGGTCTGCCGGCGGGTGTATTCAACCTGGTAACCGGAGTCGGTGCCGACTTGGGTCCCGTCCTGTGTGGCCATGACGGTGTCGACATGGTGTCCTTTACAGGATCAACTCGGGCGGGTGTTCAGATTTCTGAATCGGCTGCCCCAACCATCAAACGGGTCTGTCTCGAGCTGGGTGGAAAATCTCCCCTGATCATCACCGAAGATGCGGACCTGGACTCGGCCGTCCGCTACGGGATTCAGGATGTCATGATGAATACGGGACAAACCTGTTCTGCCTTGACACGGATGCTGGTACCCCAATCGCGTTACGAAGAAGCGATATCGATCGCTCGGGCAGTGGCCGACGAAAATGTGGTAGGTGATCCACTCGACCCCCAGACCACCATGGGACCTTTGTGTTCGGAATCACAAAAAGAGACGGTCGTTGGCTATATCAACCAGGGGATCCAGGAAGGAGCAAGGCTGGTGATGGGGGGCAGCCAGATGCCTGACGGGTTAACCCGGGGCGCCTACTTGCCGCCCACCATTTTTGCAGATGTCACCAACCAGATGAGCATCGCCCGCGAGGAAATCTTTGGCCCCGTGCTGTGCATGATACCCTTTCAAGATGTCGACCAAGCCGTCCAACTGGCCAATGATTCGGTTTACGGGTTGTCCTCCGCCGTGTTTGCCAAGGACATGCAGCATGCGCTGGAAATTGCTCGCCGGATTCGGGCCGGCCAGTGTTATGTCCAGGGCGCGCACTTTACGACCGAGGCCCCGTTTGGTGGATACAAACAATCGGGCAATGGCCGGGAGTGGGGAGATGAAGGCCTACTGGAATTCATTGAGTTAAAAGCCGTTCTTACCTAATAGCTGACACACCGGGCCTGGATGAAACACTGGCGAATACATTTTCTTGACTGGGAACTGAACGACAAGTGAAACCGATCCTCCCCTGTACTGACCTGGGTTGCACCACCAGTATCGAAGTGATTACCGACTGCCTGTCGCTGGGCAACAAGCGGGTGATCGACGCCGGCTGCGGCAGCATGGCATTCGCTCGCCCGTTGCTGGAACATGGCGCCCACGTTCTGGGAATTGATCCGGATCCCATTCAAGCCGCCCTGAATCGGGCTGCCCCTCCAACACCTCATCTCGAATTTGTAGAAACGGGCGCTGAAAACCTGCCCGCCGATGATCGATCGATCGACGGTATTTTTTTCAGCTATTCGCTTCATCATATATCGGCCCCTTTGTATCCAGCCGTGTTTTCCGAGGCTTTTCGCGTGCTGCGGCCGGACGGGTTTCTCTGTGTGATTGAACCGATGGCTTGTCCATTGAACGATGTCATGAAACTGTTTCACGATGAAGACCGGGAGCGACAGGAGGCGCAGCAGGCACTACGGGAGTTTGCCGTCCCTGCGTTCAAGACGGTCCAGATTTTTACGTACCATAGTTTTACCCAGTACGCATCATTCGAAAAATTCGCTGAACATTTTTCTGACCGGTCATTCAATGACCTTTATGATGCCGACGATCTGCAACGGCCCGAAGTCCGACTTGCGTTTGAACGACTCGGCCAGCCCGACTACCGGTTCCAGTCACCCAAGCAGGCCATGATCTTGCAGCAACCGGTGCGCTAAGCAACACGATCCCCCGACGTCCACCACGGACAGTGACCCTGGTTGCCAACGAATTGTAACGTGTCCAGTTGGCTAACAGTATTTGCCCACCGTCTTGTGTTCCGCCGATCGACGGTCCCTGCAAGAACAGATGACTCGCCAACCAGCAGCCAAGGCTGGTCCTTAAAAAGAGGGTGGTATAATTCCGGCAATGCACTCGATAGACTCGACGCGCGAGTCGACCGCGGGAACTCACCCTGATCAGTCGCCATGAAGGGATTTTTTTTGCAAAAGACAATTTTCCGCATTCGGCAATGGGCGACTCGGCTTGTTTACTCTAATCGGGTTTGTAAAGGCCTCTATAAAACGTGGTCAGCCTTCCATGCAAAACGCCGCGCTGTGGGTCGAGCGTTTTCAGGCAACACGACAGACAGTCCGTATACCGGCAGTCAAGAGCTTCGTGCTTTTACTCGCTATCAAACTGAGTTTTCCAATCTTCCTGGCTGGTTCCTGCCGCAGGCCCAGGTGGCCTGGGACTGTTTTCTCGCCTTCCAGGGCCAGCAGGACATTCACGGCAACATGCTTGAGATCGGTGTTTGGAAGGGTAAATCTGCCGCCCTGTCGACGTTGCACGCGCGGGCAAACGAGTCTTGTATTTACGTCGATCGCCTGGTGCTGTCCGAGTTCAAAGAGACCATTGGGTTGATCCGGCAATCCAACCACCTGTTCCTGGAGGTGGCGTCCGAGTCGCTGCCCGCCATGCCACAGGTTATGCAAAGGGGAGCAACCTTTCGCTGGATCCATATCGATGGCGAACATAGTGGCGAGGCCGTCTGGCGAGACTTGGCGGTCGCCGATGAATTGCTGTCCGACAAAGGGATACTTTGCATTGACGACTTTCCCAGTTGCGCTTACCCGCAAGTCAATTTTGCAGTCGTCGAATTTCTTGACCAACACCCACATCTAACGATGATCGCCTGTGGGCATAACAAGGGCTACATCTGTCGCGCAGAAATCGCGCCGCTCTATCTGGTTTTCATTAAAGACGAATTGCATCGCCAGATGAAAGCTCGTGGTGTCGACGTGACCATCTGGAAATCGGGCCGACCGGCCGACCGGAATTGTTTCGGGATTACGGATCGCGTGGAGCTGTTCGACTATCGCGGTCCCGACTGGGCTCCTGGCAAAATCGAGATCTGAATGGTGTGGCCAAGTTGTTTGGGCCCTTGGCAAACCAACTTTGTCTTGCAGCCGGCGGCGCCAAGCGGCCACCGGTAAATCCCATTTCAGCGCAGCGCTTACCTCGACCCGGACCAATCCTCTGTGGGGGGAAATCAAACTAATTATTTCGCGAATCTGTCTTCCTGTCTGTCCAAAAGCAGGCTTTTTCTGGGGCTAATGGGTTTGTCAGGTGCTGTCGGCAACCAATTCGATATCGCCTGATTTTTCGTTTTTTCGTATACCCACTGTCTGGAAGCTTGGCTTCAAGTCGACCGGCGGAAGTCGCCACCGAGCCTTTGTGTGGTTAACACGCTCCAGAGGATGCCGCCGGATCGGCCTGGAAAATTACGGATAGAAAAATGACGCGCCCACCCAATTTGTTTGCAGCCTGGTTTTACATCGCCAACAATCCTGGCGTTGCGAAAAACCATTTGGAGGCTTGGCAGCATTATTGCCGTTGCGGGTTTAAACAGAATCTCGATCCGCACCCCGTCTTCGACAGCCAGTTTTACCGAGAACAACACCTTCCCAATCAGCCAGCCGTCAACCCGCTCTTACACTACATCCGCCAACCCGGCCAGCTGTTACCAACCCACCCGTTATTTGATTGCCGGTTTTTTGTCGACCAACTGTCGGCCCAGCAGAAGAAATCAAAAGCCGAAGACCAGACATGGCTGGAATGCCTGCTGGCTAATAACCATGAATGGAAAGTCGATCCGTCCAGTGCATTTTGCAGCCATCGCTATCTGGAGATTTACCCTGATGTCGATGCATTGAACATCTCGGCACTGTTTCATTTCCTGGCGCACGGCCAGAAAAAAGGACGTTTGGCATTTGTGCCGAGCGGCACTGTTCCGACATTGTTCGATGCCCAATATTATTTACGGGAAAACCAAGACGTCCGTGCTGCCAACCTTGATCCGTGGCAACACTATTGTGAGTTCGGAATTCATGAAAATCGAAACCCACATCCCGTGTTTCACACGGCCTTCTATCGGGACAAGTATCTGAACGGCGATACTGCCGTCAATCCGCTGCTGCATTACATGGCACACCAAGGTGCTCCGCTGGATACACATCCCTTGTTTTGTGGGAAATGTTATGTTTCTCAACTGGATGAAAGGCCCCGCACCGTCACGCCGCTGGAACATTTCCTGAACCACAACCGCGAGAATTTGGCGTCACCGTCTCCACTGTTTTCCAGTCAGCGTTATCTGGAATATTACGCTGACATCCGGCGGTGCCAGGCCAACCCGCTAGTGAACTACCTGTCGCGAGGGCATTCCAATGGTCGTAAAGCGTTCATGGATGTCGGCCGTTTCCACATGCTGACCGGACTGAATGAGACTGAACTGGATCTGTTGTCACACTTCCCGGTTCCCAACCTGGAATTGATCAATGGGCTGAAAAGACTCGATCCGGAAAAGCCGACCTTGCTATCTGTTTCGCATGCCGCTTCGAAAACGGGTGCGCCTCTAATCATTCACAAAATCGCTGAGCAGTTACAAGCCAAATATGACGTCAACATACTCAATATCCTGTGTGACAGTGGCGAACTGGTCGGACGCTTCGAAGCGATCGGCCCAACCATATGCTTACAGGATAGCGTAGATACGTTGCATCCGTTTGACCGCGAATTGATCAAACTGCTGACCAGCCAAACTACCCCACTCGCAATCCTCGTCAACTCTGTGGAATCACGCCACCTGTTGCCTGAATTGGCAAAACTGGGTGCGCCCATCCACACGCTGGTCCATGAAAATGCCCGCTGTTTTGAGGCGGGCGCGTTGGCGCCCGTTGCCAAGCATAGTGATCGCGTGATTTTTCCTAGCCAGTTGGTGGCCGATGCTGCCTATGAAACCACTGACTTTCGTCAACGGCAATCGGCCATCCTGCCACAGGGCCTGTTGGACGAAGAAATGCTAGAGGCCGAGATCGGCCTGAACACGGTCGATATTAGAGAGCAATGGAACATACCTGCCGCAACCAAATTGGTGCTGGGCTGCGGAACGGGTAACGGCCGAAAGGGTCTGGACCTGTTCGTGTCGACTGCCCTTTCAACGCTCAATCGCGTCCCAAAGAACAGCGTTGTCTTTGGCTGGCTGGGCAAGTTGCCGGAGTACTACAATGCGGACCATGGTTTTTGGGCCCTCAAAGATGTGGAAACCGCCGGGCAACAAGAGAACATCCTCTTCTTTGGTCCTGTCGACAACGTCGCCTCCTATTTTCAGTCCTCAGACCTTTTCTTTTTGCCTTCCCGCATGGACCCTTTTCCATGTGTGGTCAACGAGGCCATGGCCTCGGGCAAGCCGGTGGTGCTGTTCGACCAAGGTAGTGGCTGTGTCGACATCGTCAAACCGGATGGCGGAGCCGTGATTCCCTACGGCGACGTGGCGGCCGCGTCGGAAAGCATTGCCCAACTTTGCAACGCGCCCGATCAAATGCAGCGCATGGGAACCCGAAACCGCGAATACGTAAAACGACATCTAAAATTCGACGACTATGTAACACGCCTGGCCAACGGCCTTGTGGAATCGATTGATCCCGCCCGGCATTGCGAAGTCGAGGCTGCCAAGTTGTTCCGTGCGCGTGTCTGTGATTTTCAATCAGACCGAAAACGAATTCTGTTTACCCTTCCCGCATGGAACGTCAGCGGCGTCAACACCTTTGTAGAAAACCTGATTCGAGAGCTCCTTGATCGCAATTACGATGCCTCCATTCTGTTCACCACTCGAGATCCAGACCGGATTGAAGCCAATCAAATGCCCGATGTGCCTTACCGTTTTTTGGCATCTAAAACTCTGTCCCCGGACGAAACGCGACGGCAACTGAACGACTACATTTGCGCCAATGCACCCTGCATCTTTGTTCCCAACTACGACTACGTTGCGTCCAGTATTACCGACCGGCTGCCGGCCAACGTTGGCGTCATGGGGGTCCTCCACTGCGACGAGGACGAGCACTATCTGCACGCCTACCGAATGGGACATTACTGGGATGCCATGGTGGCTGTCAGCCATACTATTGCCTCCCGAATATTAAAGCTCAATCCCGTTTTTGAAGACCGACTGACAACAATTCCCTACGGCGTTGCAGTCCCCGAGTCTCGCCCACCTCAAAATACTTATGCTTCAGCGATCCGAATTGCCTATTGCGGCAGGCTCGTTCAAGAGCAAAAGCGCGTGCTGGATTTTGTCCGCCTTGTACAGTGTCTTCAGGAACGGAATTTACCATTTCAATTAACGCTGATCGGCGACGGCCCCGACGGCGAGAAGCTTGCCTCTCAGATGCAGCCATTCATGGACCAGGGCCTGGTCCGATTGACAGGCCGACTTAACCCGCGAGAAGTACGCCAAGAATTGGAACAACATGATTTGTTCGCGCTGATGTCGGATTATGAAGGGCTGCCGCTATCGCTGCTCGAAGCGATGGCCGTTGAATGCGTGCCCGTTGTAACAGCGGTGGAGAGTGGGATCACCGAGATCCTGACCGATTCCCACAATGCCATGATCTCCCCTCTGCAAAATCCATCTGCCATGGCCGATAACATTGCTCAACTACAAAAAAATCCTGCCCTGCGAATGAACCTGGGACGGGCGGCCAAACAATCGCTTCACGACAATGGTTTATCTGCCAAGGGGATGGCCGGGCAATACGAAGCGGTGCTAGAACGCATTTTCACTGCCTTAAATCAATCTGAATCTCGATCAAAAACCATCCCCCTTGATTGCCCCAAGGTTCGGGCATTGCTGGATGCCGCCTAAATGACAGGGCCAAAAACCTCACAACCCGTTTTTGTTATCGCGCAGCAACGCAGCGGCACCAATCTACTGCGAAAATCACTTGCCGCAACGCCCGATTTCCGAGATCTGGACGAGGTTTTTCATCCGGAACACAAACAATACTGGCACTACCGTAAAGGAATTCTCCGGCAGCAACCTGCGCGGCTCATTCCAACCCGCAACAACCAAATTGCAATGTTCGAATCATTCCTCGAAAAACGGCTGCTTTCAGAACAAGCTTTTACCCTGATTGATATTAAATACAACTCGATCCACGCCTTGGATCCCCTGTGGCACTCCCCTTTGGATGTCCCTCTCTTGATCCAATGGTTAGTCGAAAATCAATATCCTGTCATTCATCTAACCAGGGCCAATCACCTGGAAAATTACGTTAGCATGGCGACGGGAACCGAATCTGCCAAATGGATCGTCACGTACAACGAAAAACTTCCCGACCGATCGCTGCAACTCGAGCTGGATCCTGAAACCACACTTAAGCAGATACAACGACGAGAGCGAGAGCTGCAAAGGTTCCGTCATTATCTGAAACGAACCAACTGTGTTGAGTTCGAATATGAAAACTTGCTTGACACGCAAGGTCATTTCACGGATCAGGTGTTGCAATCGCTTAAGGATCATCTCGATCTGGCGACACTGCACGCAATTCAACCATTCACACGCAAAATGGGACGCTCCATTTCTGAAGTGGTCGTCAATTTCGAAACGGCCATCAAACCCCTGTTGATTCAACACGGGTATGGCCAACTGCTTCGCTGCTCAAGCCCTGCCGCGGACCTCACCCCCCGCGATGCAAAGCCCCTGGCCACTCGGAA
>JABACA010000017.1:0-39270 GCA_014237975.1 Mariniblastus sp.
CTGGGATTTCCCAATCACGGTTCGCGAAGTTGCCACCATGGGGCGGTATGGCCACCGCCGCTGGTGGCAGGACATGTCTCGAAACGACCTGCTGATTGCCGATGAAGCATTGGAAAAGGTGCGGATGAGTGAATTCGCGTCGCGGCAAATTGGACAATTGTCAGGCGGGCAACAGCAGCGTGTTTTCATGGCGCGGGCGTTGGCACAAAATGCAGAAATCCTGCTGTTGGATGAACCCTTTTCCGGTGTCGACGCGGCAACTGAAAATGCCATTCTGGATGTTCTCCAGGAAACCAAGAACCAGGGCCGTACCGTCTGCGTGGTTCATCACGACCTGGCCACCGCCGCCGAGTACTTTGATTACCTGATCCTGCTCAAACAGCGAATGTTTGGTTTCGGAACACCCGCGCAGATCCTGGTGCCCCAACTGCTTTGCGATGTCTACGAAGGCAACATGAAAGTATTTGCCGAGTTGTCCAATGTCGGTAAATCGGGGGAGTCCAATCTATGAATCCCCTGATGGAATGGATAACGAACCTGCAATTGGAACAGGGACACCTGATCCGCCCGTTGATCGTGGGTACGTTGATTTCACTGGTCTGCAGTGTGGTTGGGTGCTTCATCGTTTTACGAAGAATGTCGTTTCTGGCCGATGCCATTGCCCATGCGATGCTGGCCGGTGTGATCGGCGGCTACCTGATCATGAAAATAGTTTTTGGCCAGGAAGCCCATCTGGTGGGAATGCTGGGGGGTGCCATTCTGGCCGGAATTGTGACGGTCGCCATGATTGGATTTATCACGCGAGTATCGCGTATCAAGCAGGACACGGCGATTGGGATCATGTACACCGGGATTTTTGGTTTGGGCGCATTGGCCGTTTCGATCAAGTCGATTGGCGGTTACGTCCACATCGATATTACCCACTATATCATCGGTAACGTGCTGGCCGTTTCCAACCAGGAACTCTGGCTGTTGGCGGTCGTCTCCACGATTGTTTTGTGCTCGGTGATTCTTTTTTTTCGACCTTTGCAAATTACCAGTTTCGACCCGGTCATGGCCGCCTCGATTGGCATTCCGGTGGTGGCCGTGGATTATCTGTTGACCGCCTGTACGTCCCTGGTGGTCGTCAGCGGAGTCCGCGTTGCCGGGGTGATCCTGGTCGTGGCCCTGATCATTACCCCGGCCGCTTCGGCTTACCTGCTAACCGACCGACTCAATCGGATGGTGATTATTTCGGCGGCGATCGGGATTCTCGGTTACTGGTTGGGGTTCTTTTTGACCATCGTAATGGGCTCTTCCCCAGGCCCCACCATTGTCGTCACCATGACCCTGATTTTCCTGTTGGTGCTTGTCCTGGCACCCCGTTACGGGATCCTGGCCGACTGGATTCGACAATCGAGTTCGGTTCCCCAGGAGGTGATGGAGGACGTATTGGGAGCCATCCTTCGCGCAAGCGGCAACGTGGTTGCCATCAACGACATCGTCAGCACGGTGGCCTCTCCCAATATTCGCGTCCGCCGAGCCATTCGTCTGCTGGCCCGAAAACACCTGCTGAAATGCGATGCGGGTTCGGTTGCCTTGACAGAATCGGGCCAGCGCGAAGCGACCCGACTGGTCCGGGCCCATCGACTGTGGGAGACCTACCTGTTGCAAACGGGAGAGTCCAGTGAACGGATTCATGAAAAGGCGCATCAGCTGGAACATATCAGTGACCAAAAGACGGTCGACTACCTGGACGACAAATTGGGGCACCCGATTACCGATCCGCACGGCACGGTCATTCCGGTCGATTCCGACCAGTCAACCGGCGAACAGGATGTCAAGGCGAGCATGTTGCGGCGCGGCAACCGGGCCAGGATCCAGCAGATCTTGCCGGCGGCGACGGACCTGGGTCTGACCGTCGGCTCGGAAATTACCGCCCTGCCTCGATCCGATAACGGGCAGACCTGGAACCTGGCAAACGCCCAAGGAGAAGCGATCGCCATCAACCACCAACAGGCGGATGCGATCATTGTCCGGCTGATACCCCAAACAGCCGGTTCCTAAAACCTGCCAACCGCCACAGCGAACGACGCAGCCTAGCGGCGACGATGCTCGTCGATCAGTTCCTTGACTTTGTCGGGGTCCGGCATTCCGTTGACCGTGATTTCGATCTCGGCCTGGCCAGCGCTGGAAATGCCGATCTTGCCCACATCAAAAATTCGGTGCAGGAACGTCTGGTCCAATTGAACGTTACGAACATCCTGGTGCCAAACTTCCGTCACATTTTTGGCAAGAATCCCGCGTCGCAACGTCGTTCGATCATTGGTCACTGTCAACTTGCAGGCCTTACACTGTAGCCACCAGCAACCATAGGCCACCAGGCCACCACCGACGCCAACGATCAAAGCAGTCAGCACCCAGTAATAGTGCCACCCACTAAACAGCAAATACAACGTCAATGCCAAACCCAACAGGATCAACAGTACGTTTCCCACGTACCACAGTGGGTGATTACGGAACATCGAGGGATTGCCCTGATAGAGCGTTTTTTCTTCGAGAGAAGGTTTGTTTTCCATATTTCCCAATTCCTGTCAAACGCGGGCCAAAACGTTCCGTTCCACCACGCCGCTACTGGCTGTCAAACGGATCCGCACATTGGTTATTCGTCGCAACCGACCCATTATTGCAAAATAAAAAACGTCTGGTAGGTCTATCCACAGCTGCCGTTAATTTAAAGCCTGCTTCACCTTGTCACGATTGATGAATATCAGCAGCAGGACCGGATAGATCATACCGAAAAGCCCACCGCCAATCGCGGCCCAAAACGTGATGGCTCCTAACGGGATGCCATCCTGGGTAATCGGCATCAAATCCTGCCGCAAGAATACCACAAACATAAACATGCCGATCAGCCCCATCACGATTCCATAGGTACCGTAGATATTGGATAACGTACGGCCCAATCTTTGTTTTTTCAACAAGCAAATCCCGGCCACCAACAACAGGATTGTCACCAGGAAACCGAGGCCCACATTGACCATCTGAAACCCACTGTAAAACGGGTTCTGATTCATCACCTCAGCAACCGGATTAGGAGGTTGGTTTGGCAAATCCATCTTTTCAACAACAAGGCCAATCGCGGTAAAGATCAACCCACAAATCCCCATGGCACCGAACACCAGATTCAATACTCCAAAGACAGTAATCGAAGCGGGCGGCTTGCTGGTCACCGGTGACGAACCGTAAGGTTCCTGAGGATCGGGAATGTCCGGTGATTGAAAAGGATTGTCGCTCATTTTTTTCTCCGGAAAATGCTGCGATTGAATCTGGATCTGATCGTATAACTTACCCAGCCAGAGGGATCACGTTACCCATTATGTTACCAACATTTCCGAAACAATAAATCAGGCTGACGACTCCCTGCCGACTCCAAACGATTTTGGCCTGGCTGCCGATTGGAAGTCGGCCGTCTCTACCGATTCACTCGACGCTGAATGATTCTATTTCCGATTTGATTTGGTTCATAAAGTTGGCGGCACCCACACCATTGGCCAGCCGATGATCAAACGAGAGGGTCATCGTGCAAGACGACTGGAAGCGAAATGAATCGCCATTGGGAACGGGCAGCGGGTAGGTTTCACCAATGGCCAGGGTCGCCATGGCGGGTGCGACAATCGCCGGGATGCCGATCCGCATGCCCGCTTTACCAATATTGGAAACGGTCATGGTGGTCGACGCGTCCGCTTGGTCCTGGCCATCGCGGGCCTGTTCGATCTGGCGATGGACGGCTTCGAAAAAAGCAGCTCGATCCATCTCGTCCGCACCGCGCACGACGGCCGTCACCATTTGATCGCCCGGCAGCGCCACCGCGATACCCAGGTTAACTCGGTGGAACACCTGGCGGGTCCGACCATCGGCCGACAGCGAACTGCGAAACGCATCGTGTTGCTTGAGGGCCTGGACGACACACCACAAGGCCATTGAGAAACTGGTCGGACCTCCGGTCGGTTTAACGGCAGTTCGCGCCGCCTGCAAAGCGGTCCAATCGACTTCGTTCATGACCGTCACGGGAATGCAATCCTGGGTGCCACGTCGCAGTCGGAAATTCAAGGTTAGTTGGGACTGGGGAAGCGGCCGAGCTTCAAATTCTTCGGAGGATCCGACGCCATGCCCAGCGGCCAGGTAAGCCTCCACATCGGTCGGCATCAGTTTGGATCCGGTACACGGAATCTCGTCAGCCAACTCCAACAAGCCATGCTCCTTGAGCAACTTGCGAGTCTTGGGCGGGATCTGGATTTTGGATTTGTTTCTGGCTGTCGGTGGCGAAGCGGTTGCCACAGAACTGGCAGCGACGGGGGCCGTGTCGACGGGACCATGCCCGGCCGGCATTTCCTTGACACCCTCGGCGACCTCCATCTTGGCAATTTCGGTCCCGATTTCCAACACGCTTCCCGGTTCTACGGTCCATTCCACCAGCGTGCCTGCGTAAGGCGATTCGACGTCAGTCGTCGCCTTGTCGGTTTCCATGACATAAATCGGCTCATCGCGTTTAACCGAATCGCCTGGTTGCTTTAGAAAATCGACAAGCAACGCCTCTTGCAGACCTTCGCCGAGTTGCGGAATACGAACAGAAATGATGGGCATACTGCGACTAATCCTCCAGGGTCACTTGAATCGCTTCGACCACTTGATCCGTACTCGGCAGTGCTGCGTATTCATAAATCGGGTTGTAGCCAATATGGACATCGGGCTTGGCGACGAGCTGTGGCGGGCTAACGAAGTTACAGAAACTGTCCGGGTCACCCATCAACTCGCTGATAATCATATGGCCCACACTACAGGACCGCCCATCCTCGTGAACAACGACCAGGCGACCTGTTTTTTCGACCGAATTGCTAATGGTATCTTTGTCCCAAGGCACAATCGATCGCAGGTCAATCACCTCCACCGACGCCTCGTCGGCGATGGCATCGGCCGCCGCCAAAGCTTGTTCGATACAGTTGCCCCAGGCAACCAGCGTCACATCATCACCCGGTCGACGGATCCTGGCCTGACCAAATCCGACAGCCGGGACCTGGCCATCGACCTGCATCTGTTGCCGGAACAGGTGTTTCGGCACCAGAAAGATGGTTGGATCGTCGGCATGCATGGCCGTCCACATCAGACCGGCCGCATCCTCGGGCGTACTGGGAACGACCACCCGCATCCCGGGCTGGTGAGCAAACATCGCCTCGTTGGCCTGCGAATGCCAGAGGGAACCACCGGGCAAGTAAGCACCGTAGGGCGTGTAAAAGACAGCCGGCACGGTCCAGTCGCCAAAGGTCCTCCAGCGCAATGTGCCCAGGTTTTGACTGATCTGGTTCCACGCTGGACCGACGAAATCAACAAATTGGAACTCGAATACGGGACGCATGCCGTAACAGGCCATACCGATCCCCACACCGGCAATGGTGGCCTCGGCCAAGGGCGCATTGAACGCTCGATCGGGATGATTTTCGGAAAGCCCGGACGTCAACCCAAATACGCCGCCTTTGGGATCTTCGATATCCTCTCCAAAGAAGACGTAATCCTCGTTGGTCTGCAGTCCGTGTCTGAAAACAGCGTTGACCGCATCCACCATCCGCCACTTACGGCCACCTTCTATCGGTGGCGCCACGGGAACCGGGGGATCGGCCATCAGGTGATCCATCAGCTCGTCGGCAAGCGGATCCTGCTCACTCTCGGCGGCGAGGTACTCTGCATCGACCTGCTCATTGATTTCCTGTTGAGTTCGTTCCCAATCGTCGGCGCTGATCACTCCCGATTCGATCAATTCATTGGCCAGGACCAGGATCGGGTCGCGCTCCGACATGGCGTCGATCTCGTCCTGGGGTCGGTAAACCCGCTGGTCGTCGCTACTGGTGTGGCTGCACAGCCGATCCAGTTGGCAAACCATCACCGTGGGACCGTTGCCAGATCGAGCAAGGTCAACGGCTGGGGCCGCCGCCTCGTAGACACGATCTGGGTGGCGGGCATCGACATGAACCAGGTTGACATCATCACCAAAAACCCCAAGTTTGAACGGGTTGAATTTTTCGGTATTGGTACTGATTCCATAATTATTATCTTCGACAATCAGCAGGATGGGCAATTGTCGTTCGACGGCGAATGCAATGGCTTCGTAAAACTCACCTTGCCGCGAGGCTGCGTCACCCAACGTGGCGACGACGATGTTATTTTTTTTCTGCAACTGCATCGCCCACGCAACACCACAGCCGGGCAGGGCATTGGACCCGGTCGGTGTGGGCACACTCCAGACGTTCCTTTGACGATCCGAATAATGGCCAGGCATTTGACGTCCACCACTGGATGAACCCCGTTTGGCAAAGTAGACCGATGCCAACTCGGCATTGGTGACACCTCGCGCCAGGACCATGGCACGATCACGGTAATAGGGGAACAGATAGTCGCCTTCATCCATCAACTGGGCAATCACGGCCATTGGTTCGTGGCCCATGCCAGCGACCTGGAACCAGCCTTTGCTCTGTCGGTGAAGCACACCCTCTCGGCGGTCGCCTTCGCGACTGAGGTACATCAATTTGAGTAATTCAAGTCGGTTGTAGGTCATTTGAGCCGCTTGCGAATTCATTATTTCTCCGAAAGCACGGTCAGTCATGGAATTCGCATTACGCGAAACCGCACAGAAACACTTAAACCAGGCGTATGCGGAACCGCAAACGCAGCGAGAACCGTGCACTGCCACCGGCACGGCTGATTCTAGAAAGGAAATTTTATCCGGCAATAATTCCTTTGCAACCGGCGATTCTGGACCTTACCATTCGAATGTCGCTGCCGTACCATGTTAAATGAAGTAAAAAAAACAGAGTCGGGTGGAAAAGCAGTTTTAAAAACGCTTAAAAGCACTCGGTTTTCTGGGAAACTTGTGGTCTCAGCGAACCACTCACTGAACATGGCTTGGGTCGGGCGTACGAGTTAGTGAATTCATACGTAATTGGCACAACATCGTCGGATGCATTTTATTTGAGGAGAAGATAGTGAACGCGTTTTTCCGTATCGTCCTTTGTGTTGCGGTCTCCCTGTCAGCCGGATTCACACTGGCCCAACAAGAGGGTGACCCAACAACCAGCCGCCAAGCTGCCCTGGAACGAGTCACCGATGGGATTAAGTTCCTGGCTTCCGACGATCTGGGTGGCCGGATGCCAGGCACCGCAGGGATCGAATGGGCCGCAAAATACATCGAAGTGGCCTACAAAAAGGCGGGTCTTAAACCACTCGCGGATGGGACGTATCGACAAGAGTTCATTGTCAAACGGGGCCGGGACCTCGACCGGGAACAACTGGACCTAACGTTGATCGGACCCGATTCCGAAGAAATGAAACTGAGCTTTGAAAAAGATTTCGTTCCCCAACTAGGGCGATCGGCTGTTGATCAAGAAGCGGAATTGGTTTTTGTCGGCTACGGGATCACCGCCAATGACCACAATTTTGACGAGTACAAGAACGTCGACGTCAAAGACAAAATTGTGGTGTTGATCCGCCGAGAACCACAACAAAACGACGCCGAAAGTGTTTTTGACGGAACAGACGTTTCCCAACATGCGTACGTCAACAGCAAGGTGCAATCAGCCCGCGATGCGGGCGCCGCCGGGATCATCATGGTCAACGACAACGTGACGGCTGACACTCCCGAAAAAGACGTGCTGGCCAGTCCCGACGAATTTGGCGCATCCGCAGCGCGGATTCCCTTCTTCCACGTCAAACGCAGCGTGATTGACAATTTGCTTAAGAAGTCTCCCATTCTGAAGGCCGACGGAACCAAGCTGGACAATTTGAATGCCATCGAAAAGTCGATTGACCAATCGCTGGAACCACTTTCACAGCCGCTCAAGGTGCGCGCCAAGATGAAGGCCGCCTTCAAGGACAAGGAAATCAAGACCAGCAACATTGTCGGGATCATTGAGGGCGAAGGTCCAAACGCGAATGAAACCATTATCATCGGCGGTCATTATGACCATCTCGGCATGGGTGGTTTTGGTTCTAGATCCGGCGGACGAAATGAAATTCATAACGGTGCCGACGATAATGCAACCGGCACCGAAGCTGTCGTGGAATTGGCCCGGATGTTCGCCAAACGAGGCAAGCCTCCTGCTCGCCGACTTGTTTTCATCTGTTTTTCTGCCGAAGAAATGGGGTTACTAGGAGCTTATCACTACGTGAAGGAGCCGCTTTTCCCCCTCGAAGATACGGTCGCCATGGTCAATTTTGACATGATCGGCTGGTTGCGCGATGACAAGTTGACGGTTTTCAATTGGAATTCGTGTGCCGAGTTTGACCCTATTCTCGCGAATGCCAATCAAGAAATGAAACTGGACTTGGTCAAACCTGTTTCCGGTTTTGCCGGCAGCGACCATCTGCCGTTTTACCAGAACAAGATGCCCGTCATGTTCATGCATACTGGCCTGACCTCCACTTACCATACGCCTGAAGACGACTTTGAAACACTTGATTGCGATGGAGCATTGAAAGTCATCCAGTTCACCGAAGGCGTTATTGACGGGATTGCCAACTTGGAAACCAAGCCTCAATTTACAGCTCCTCAAAGTACCCGTCGCGTTCGCTTGGGTGCCTCATTGAACAGCAGTCACGAAAAAGGGGTCGAAATCACGGGCGTCTCGGACGATTCCATTGCCTCCAAAGCCGGATTGAAAAAAGGAGATGTGATTTTGGCTATTGACGGTGAAAAGACGGAAGATCGACGAGCCGTCAATGGTGCCGTCCGGGCCAACTCCGGCAAGAAGTCGAAATTCAAGATCCTGCGCGGTGAAAAGGAAATGACGCTGGAAATTGAACTAAAAAACTAGGCCTTTTCGTCCGACAGACGGAAACCAACAACGGCCCGCAAATGTGGGCCGTTTTTTTTAATAGTGTGACAAATTGACCAAGCGCAAATTTCATTTACATTGGCTAAATTCAAGGGACTTAATTGATCCGATGTTGCATCGGGAAGGCCGGATCAATACAACCAGATTATCGGATTAGAGCGTGTCGGATCTGATCCGCTAACAAGCCGCTCCATTTCTTTGTCAAATACGCGAGTCCATCATGAATTCGGTTGAAAAAAGATTCCGAAGTGTCTTGTTATTTGGCCCTCCGGGCGTCGGCAAAGGGACCCAGGGCGGTGTCTTGGGAAACATTCCCGGTTTCTTTCATCTGGCAGTCGGCGATGTATTCCGATCGATTGATATCAACTCGCCAATTGGAAAAAAAGTTTATGCCTACAGTTCCAAAGGTGAACTTGTTCCCGACAATTTGACCATTGAGATTTGGAAAAAAGCCCTCAACGCGTATGTATCACTGTCCAGGTACAAACCGTGGGAAGACCTGCTGGTTCTGGACGGCATTCCCCGCAACCTGAATCAGGCGAAGCTGGTCGAATCGGACCTCGATATTCTGAGCGTCATTCATTTGGCATGTTCGGATCAGGAGGACATGATTCACAGAATCAAACGACGCGCGATTCGTGAAAACAGGCGCGACGACGCCAACGAAGAGATTATTCGCCATCGTTTTGAAGTGTACAACAAGACATCGATGCCGGTGCTTGAGCATTACCCAGATGAAATCGTCTCGACCATTGATGCCAATGGATCACCCGTGGAGGTATTACGTCGGATTCTCGATGCCGTCATCCCGGCGCAAAATGTCTGTTTCACGGCAGACTGGTAACCAACAGGCCACCCAAAGGGTGCGATGAAAAAAATCCTGACGATAGCGGCACGCGAATACCGGGCGATGGTCGGAACCAGGGGGTTCCTGATTTCGGTCATCATGATGCCCGTCTTGATGCTGGGCAGCCTGTTCGCAATGGAACTGATGAAGCAGGTCAGTGAAACAAAAGACCGCAGGATCGCAGTCATTGACCACTCTGGCTTTTTGTTTGGGGAGCTTGCATCCGCCGCAAAGAAACGCAATCAGTTGGTGGATCAGGCTGCCAATTCAATCAACCCGGTTGATTCAAGATCCGAAATTCCGGGAGTCATACCGGAACGATTCCTGTTGGAAAAAATTGAAATCACTCCGATTACCGACGACGTGCGAATCTCTTTGTCGGAGCGCGTTCTGCAACAACAGCTCTACGCTTTTATCGAGATCCCTTCCGATATTCTTGCCACTGGAATGGCAAGTGACAACAAAGTGATGTTCTATTCCCAGGATTCCAGTTTGTCGTTGGCCCGCAAATGGGTCGCCGACACGCTTTCCAATACGGTTCAAAAACAACGCGAAATCGATTCCGGGATTTCTGCCGACATATTACGGCAGATCAAGGAAACGGGCCAACGGGTTCCCGTTATCGGGCAAGGTTTAATAACCCGCAATCCCCAGGGCCAGATCGAAACGGCCGCTGAAAAAGAAATCATGGAAGCCGTTTTTCTGCCGTTGGGAATCATGATGTTGATGTTCATGGTGATCTTCATGGCCTCCCAGCCGATGCTGGAAAGCGTGCTTGAAGAAAAGTCACAAAGGATCGCGGAAGTGCTGCTGGGCAGCGCCAATCCATTCCAAGTCATGATGGGTAAATTGATTGGCACGGTCGGTGGTTCTCTCACAATTTTTGCCATCTATTTAATTGGTGGCTATTCACTGGCCGCTTACCGGGGCTGGACGGACATTGTCCCGCTTGGCCTGATTCCGTGGTTCCTCCTGTTTCAAGTCGCCGGTGTTTTCTTCTACGCCTCCATCTTTTTGGCCGTTGGCGCGTCGGTTTCCCAATTAAAAGAAGCTCAGTCGATGTTACTGCCGGTATGGATGATGCTGATGTTGCCGCTGTTCATCTGGTTCGTGATCGTGCAGGACCCACTCAGCCAACTTTCCGTCCTGATTTCCCTGTTCCCTCCTGCCACGCCGACGACCATGATGCTGAGAATGGCAACCGGCCAGGCAATTCCACTTTGGCAACCGATTCTGGGACTGGTCTTGACGACATTGACCACGCTGATGATGGTCGTTTTGGCGGGCCGGATTTTTCGGGTCGGTATCCTTTGGCAGGGAAAAACTCCCAAACTGGGTGAACTTCTCAAGTGGGCCGTCGTCGGTAATTAAAGGCCACTCGCAGTGTATCGCGGAATATGACTTTAAAGCCTCGGTTGCTTACTTTCGTTGGCTCGCAACTTTGCACTAGAATGCTGTGGGAAACGACCTTTACGTGGTTCAATGGATTGCTGAGTCAGAGAATCGAACATGTCCGACGATAATGTCAACCAATTGTTGAGAAAAGGCGAACTGATTCGTTTAGGTGCCTATCCGGAATTTACCTGGCCGGCCGTGTTGGTGGGCTGGTTTCTGGGTGCGATCATTGCCGTATCGATCAGTTATGCGGCACTCAAACTCGGTTTCTCGATTGAAGGTTCCGAGTTGGCCGCCATCCTCGGTTGGGGAATTCTCCGCGGCCTGATGGGACGTACCAGTATTGTTGAAAACAACATCAACCAAACGATTGCATCGGCCGTCAACGGAGCATCGTCCGGAATCATGTTCTCTATCCCGGCCCTGTTCATCCTGAGCAACAAACCGGGGCTGGAGTCGGTGGCCGATTTCAATGTGCCACTCATGATTTTTGCCTGCATTACCGGGGCATTCATTGGCCTCGCCTTTGTCATACCGCTTCGTAAACAGATGATCGATTTTCAGCGACTGCCTTACCCGGGAGGGATCGCGGTCGCCACCATCCTCAAGTCGCCAGGTGCCGGCATTCGCAAATCGATCTACCTGTTCGGTGCAGCGATTGTGTCGGGCGCGGTTTACCTGGTTCTCAGCCTGAATCATGTCGAAGACATCAACGTGGGTGCGTTGATCAATTCCGCCTTTAACCCAACGGGTGACGAATTGGTTGCCCCCGTCATTCCCGGACGTTATTCGTTGATATTCTTTGCGTCGCTGATGACCATTGGTGTCGGCTTCCTTTCCGGCAAAGGTGGATTCTGGTTTGGTGCGGGTGGCTTTATCTGTTATTGGTTCCTGTCCCCGATGTTGTCGTTGATCGGAACCGATGAAGTCAAAAACCTGGTTGAATCACCACTGGCATTGCGGGGTGCCATTTATAAACCAACCGGGATCGGAATGCTGATCGGCGCCGCCATGGGTGGGATCATCATGGCCTTCCCCCTGATTCGCAGCGCCATCACGTCGATGAGTAAAGCGGGCAAGGATGACAAAGATGAATCGGCCCACCAGGACGAATTGCCGATCTGGCTGTTGGCTATCGCAATCGTCCTCGGTGCGGCATTACTGATCTTCCTGGCTCAACAGTCGGCCGTGGACATGTCCTGGGGTATGGCAGCGGCGATGGCCCTGCTGGGGACACTCTGGATCTGGATCGCCGGTGTGATTGTGGCGGAATGCGTTGGCCGAACCAACTGGTCACCTTTGTCCGGCATGACCTTGATTGCGGTGACCATTCTGATTGTGATCGCCAATACCGGACTCGACAAACCTCAGACCATCATCAGTTCCATGGTGGTCGGGGCGGCCATCTGCCTGGCCATCTCACAGGCGTCAGACATGATGCTGGACCTTAAATCGGGTTACCTGGTTGGCGGCGTTCCGCGGCGTCAGCAAATGGCCCAGTTCGTCGGTGCCTGGCTGGGCCCCTGTATCGTGATCGGCCTGATGTTCCTACTGCACTGGGGTGCCCAATCGGGGCAGGCCGTCCAAACGGCCAGTGCACCCCCGGCGGTGAACCAGCCGGCAACCGAAGCAAATGGCGGCCAAGTCACCCCCAGCCAGGATTCGGTAGCGGCCAAGGGTCAGACTGCACCACCCAGCGAACCGGTGAACTACGTTCCGAAAACCGGATTTGGCAGTGAACGACTACCCGCCCCGCAGGCGGATGCCCTGGCCAGTGTGATCGAAGGGATTGTCGATGGAAACGTTCCAACCTATCGGTATGTGGCCGGTGGAGGACTTGGGTTCCTGTTGGCCATCAGTGGGCTGGGAGGGATTGGCGTGATGGTCGCACTCGGATTCTACATGCCCTTTAACATTGTTCTGACTTACACGATCGGTTGCATCTTGCGGATCGTCAGCGACAAAACGGCTGGACGCAGGTTCAGTGAACAGGTTGGAATCCCGATCGCGGCTGGACTGATTGTGGGCGAAGCCTTAGTTGGAGTGGCCATCGCGATGCAAAAAGTTTTCTGGCCCTCGCTCGAGACAGCCCAGGAAACAGGGCAGTTGTGGGAAGTCTTCCGTCAAACCGTGCTACAAATATTCTAGGAGAAGACCAGCATGAATGTTTTGGGACAAATCCTGTTGTGGGGCGGTTTCCTGTCAGGATCCCTGGCGACCGTGCTCAATCTGGAGAAAAAGATTGCCTGGTCCACGATTCCATGGGGATGGTATATCGGCTCGGTGATTATCTGTATCATCGGCATTGTCCTGTTACGAATTGGCAAAAAGTCGGCCGCGGAAAGCTCGCATGAATCCACCGCCAGCCTGGCCGAAATCCGTGCAAGCCTGGTCAACTTGATCAACCATACGGAACAGCTGCGGGGCCAGATGGACGAAATGGCGCCCAGTGAAATGGTCGCGTTCATTGACGACGTTCTCGCGCCGGACTTCTACACGTTTGCCGAAGGTCGTAATGCCATTACCGCCGAGATGGGACTGCAGAAATTCGCCGATGTGATGACGCATTTTTCAGCCGGCGAACGGGCCATCAACCGGGCCTGGTCCGCAGCGGCCGACGGCTATGTCGACGAGGCCACAACGTGTGTCAAACGTGGCCTTGCCATGTTGCACGATGCCCAACAGGAACTTGGATAGGGTTACACATACCGGCATGACCACCAACGAGTACGACAAATTGCAAATCGCCAAAAATTGGCTGCCGCGTTATACCGGAATGCCCTTGGACGAATTTGGCGACAACATTTTACTGACCAATTTCCACAGCTACGCCGAGCAATTTGCCAACCGGTTTGATTGCGAAATTCGGGGTATCGGAAAACCGATGCAGGCGGCAACCAATTCGGCAGGACTGACGATCATCAATTTTGGCATCGGATCTGCCAATGCGGCGACGGTGATGGACCTGCTGCTGGCCCGTCCACCCAAAGGCGTCCTGTTCCTGGGCAAATGCGGGGGTCTGAAACAGTCCACCGAGATAGGTCATTTCATCTTACCGATCGCAGCCATTCGAGGCGAAGGTACCAGCAACGACTACCTGCCCCCCGAGGTGCCGGCGTTGCCCTCGTTCAAGTTACACAAATTTGTTTCGGATCGCATGGTAGACCGCGAACTTGAATACCGAACCGGAGTCATTTACACCACCAACCGCAGACTTTGGGAACACGACCAACACTTTCGATCCCACCTCGAGCGACTGACCTGTATCGGGATCGACATGGAAACGGCCACGCTGTTTATCGTGGGACATTACAATCAGATTGCCCGGGGCGCATTGCTGCTGGTTTCGGATGTTCCGACGACACCTGACGGTGTCAAGACCGAAGAGTCGGACCAGATGGTGACATCCAACTGGGCCAACCTGCATCTTGAGATTGGAATTGAAGCGATGACCGAAATTGGGGAACAGGGCGAACAGATTCGACATTTCAGGTATTGATCCCGTCTATCTTGTAAACAGCGGCTAAATGTCACAGAATTAAGCCGTCTAAAATACACCGACTGGCTTAATGGCCGAGCGGCCTATCGGTAACCTATCAATCTATCAATGACTTTTTTTTGCGCAGGGAGTCAATCGTGATTCGTTTTATTCCAGCCCTCCTGTTGCTTTTGGTTGCGACAACCGCAGGTGCCCAACAACGATCTGATTTTGTGTCGGACGCAAGCAGTGTGGTCGGAACGTACGCGCCTGTCTTTGGCAACAACAGTCCGGCCGATCAAGTCAAATCGGCAAATCAGTTTCTCGATTCCTTAAACAAGGAACAAAAATCGGCCGTTCTCCACAAACTCGACAGCCCCGAGCGACGACAGTGGACCAACCTCCCGGCACCAGCCGACGCGGGCGGTTTGCGGCTGGGACTGTTGGATAAAAATCAGGTTCGCGCCGCATGCAACCTGATGGCCACGCTGTTCAGTGAACAAGGTTACACGAAGATGTGTCACATCATGCTGGCCGATGACCAACTATTAAAAGGCGGGCGGCCGCGGCGAGGTTTTGGCACGGAAAATTTTTCGTTGGTCATTTTCGGCCAGCCGTCGACCAGCCAACCGTGGGCATTTCAACTGGATGGCCATCATGTGGGTGTCAACGTTTCCATAGCGGGTAAAGCGATGACGGTTGCCCCCAGTTTTATCGGGACCCAGCCTCAGTCTTTCACTCTCGCCGGGAAAAAATACCGGCCACTGACGGGTGAAATTGATGACGCCTATCAACTGGCTGGCTCCCTGACCGACGCCCAGGCCAAACAGGCCATCCTACAGCCGAAACGAGGATTTATTCGTGTTGGACCGGGCAAAGATGGCGAGGTTCCTACGGCCGTGGGAGTGCCCTGTTCCACCTTTGATAATCAACAGAGGAAAATACTTACCCGGTTGATTGAACAATGGGTCAATGATCTGCCCGCCGAACAAGCCCAGCAACGAATGGCCCAGCTGGAAAAGGAAATTGACCAAATGCGATTTGCCTGGAATGGCCCGCGGCAGGCCGGCAGCGACATCTCCTATTCCATCCAGGGACCTTCGCTAATCATCGAGTACGCCTGCCAGGACCTGGGCGGAAAGCCGCTGCAGCACCTGCATTCCATATACCGGGATCCAACCAATGAATACGGCGGACAACTCGATGACAATTTGTCCAATCAATAACCGGAATGGCAGCCAATTGGGGAATCGATTGCAACGGCAATCCGGTCGCGAAGCAACCCGCATCGCCTACATTCGTTGCAGTCATCTTTGAATCAACAAGAATAAGGGTATTGCCGAGACACATGGATCGGAAAGTAACACTTAACTGACGAAAGGTGTAATGGATTTGTATCGGGAACCAAGCCAAATGACCTACCTGTTGCTGCAGGTGCGCAAGCCCAAAGACCCGATGCGCCATCACGAAATCGATTGTTTCGCGCGGGCACTTGCCTGCCCGGTTTCGAATATCGAGACGCATGACCTGATTTCAAGGCATCCTGATTTTGAACAGATCGATTGTGTCGATGCTGTTCTCATCGGGGGGAGTGGTGATTTTTCGGTAGCTCGTGGCGGTCCCTGGTTGGCAGGGGCGATGACCACGTTTCAGGATCTTTACAATATGTCAAAACCCACCTTTGCTTCGTGCTGGGGATTTCAGGCGTTTGCCCGGGCATTGGGTGGTGAAGTCGTCACCGACATGAGCCGGGCCGAACTGGGTACGCTGGAGATGTCCCTGACCAGCGAAGGTCTGGAAGACCCGCTGTTTGGGCCATTAGGCAAAACATTTCATGGTCAGTTGGGCCACGAAGACATTGTGCATCGCCTGCCTGTCGATGCGATTCGACTGGCGTCATCGCCAAAAGTAGAAAACCAGGCATTCACCTTTCGAGGAAAGCCAATTTACTGCACCCAATTTCACCCGGAAATGGAATGTGCCGACTTGATTCGGCGGCTGGAAGCGTACCCAAGTTACCTGGAAAAAATAATGGGATGGAGTTTTGAAGATTTCAAACAGCACTGCCATGAAACGCCCGAGACCATTCTGCTGCTTCGACGTTTTGCGGTTTTTTTGTCCAACATTTTAAAAGCAAAGAAAGACTGATTACCGATGGCAGACATTTTCAGCCCGAAACACTGCGAGCAGTTTCAAGATGACGGGTTTTTATTGATCCGCCAACTCTTTTCAAGGGAAGAAATCAACGGAGTGATGCATTATGCAAAATCGGATCCAATGATCCAAAACGAAGCCTATTCGAAAAATGACGGTGCCGGCGGACAAAGCAAACTGTCGGTCAATAATGAATTGGCCTCAACGCCCTACTCAGCCATCGTTCAAAGCCAGAGGGTTGCCGGCACGATGGCCCGCTTACTGAATGACGAGGTTTATCACTACCACCACAAAATGATGCTCAAGGAACCGCGTGTGGGTGGGGCCTGGGAATGGCACCAGGATTACGGCTACTGGTACAACAACGGCTGCCTGTTTCCCGACATGGCCAGCTGCCTGATCGCCCTCGATCAAGCCACGAAACAAAATGGCTGCCTGCAGGTCATTCGGGGTTCCCACCGGATGGGGCGAGTCGATCACGGCAAATCGGGTGACCAAACATCGGCCGATCAGGTACGCGTTGACGCGGCACTGAACCGCATGGAATTGGTTTACTGTGAATTGGATCCGGGTGACGCCATTTTTTTCCATGGCAACCTGCTGCATCGATCCGATCAAAACAGGAGTGAGATGGCCCGCTGGTCATTGATATGTTGCTATAACACGCGTCACAATGATCCCTATATCTCAAACGGACGTCATCCGAATTATCAACCGTTACAGATTTTGCCGGATGATCGGGTGCGTGAAAAACTCATTGAATTGGATAACTAACAACGCAAGGATTTCCAATGAAGATTTGCATGCTCGGTGCAGGTTTCAATGCCGATTTCTATACGACGGCGTTACATCGTCATCGCTCCCGGGACGAGGTTACGCACGTCTATTCGCGGACCGAAGAATCGGCCGAACGCTTCGCCAAAAAATGGAACATCCCCTCGTTCACCACCGATTTGGAACAGGCAGTGAACGACCCGCAAGTCGACGTCGTGATTGTTTCCCTGCCCAATTACCAACATGAAATGGCCGTATTGGCAGCCGCCGCTGCCGGCAAGGCTGTTCTGTGCACCAAGCCATTGGGACGCAATGCCGAAGAAGCCCAACGCATGTTGAATGCGGTTGAAACGGCCGGCGTTTTTCACGGCTACCTGGAAGACCTGGTTTACACGCCCAAGACTCTGAAAGCTCTCAAGTCGGTAAACCAGGGTGTGATTGGCGACGTCTTGTGGGTCAGGTCCAGAGAAACCCATCCAGGACCTCATAGTGACTGGTTCTGGAAAAAGGAATTTTCCGGCGGAGGGGCAATGATCGACATGGGTTGCCATTGCATTGAAATTGCCCGCAATTTTATCGGCAAAGACGTTCGACCGGTGGAGGTAGTCTGTTGGGCGGACACGCAGGTGCACCCGATTGAAACCGAGGATCATGCCATCGGGCTGGTACGGTACGCCAATGGTGCGATTGGGCAATTCGAAGTCAGCTGGTCATTTCGTGGTGGACTTGACCTGCGCGATGAAATAGCCGGCACCGAGGGAACCATTTTCCTGAACCACTGGCTACGGACCGGGTTTGAAATCTTTTCAGCCGCTGGTCAACGGGACTATGTGGCCGAGAAATCCGAGAGTTCACAGGGTTGGTTGTTCCCGGTTGGCGACGAACCGGCGGCACTCGGTTATGTGGACATGTTTGCAGAGATTCTTACTGACATTGAAGAACAACGTGAACCGATGGAGACGTTTTACGATGGCCTGATTGTCAATTGCGTGATGGATGCGGCCTACCAATCGATCACCTCCAAGAAATGGGAGCCGATTGCGCTACCTGTCTGGCGCGGGCAGGAGACGTCTCAATCCGTTTCGCCCTGCCGGGAATTCGACGACCAACACGATTTGATCAAACGGGAACACCTGCCAGACGGGACAACGAAACTGATCCTGCGGAACAAGACAACGGGTGAGATATTTCAGAGGAACGAAGGCCAAGACTAAGCCTGAGTGGATGCGTGACCGACACGAATTCAGCACAGCAGTTGCAGCCACACCGCGGCTGTTCGTCAGAGACCACTTCAGCTCGACCCCTTCGATTTCATTCCTGTTCGCCGGCTTCGTCGGAGCCCTTTGAATCTTCATGCTCCTCAGAATGATCATGGTGTTTGCGAATGAGTTCGACAGCCCGTTCAGCATCCGACTCTTTCACAAGGATACCGATATTGACGACGCCAACAAATCCACCCTGCGTTTCACCATCCAACGAACACCGAATGTCGTGATCCTCCAGCGTGTTTTTTATCAACTCTGCTTCATAGGGATCGCTGAGCGTGTAGATCGAGACAATTTTTTGATCGTGAGAATTATCGTCGCTGGGAGTATTCACTTGGTAACCTCTCCTGTAGTTTTGTTAATCACGGCAAACTAAAAGCTGGTCTAATTCAGCATGATTTTACACAATCTGCCCAACTCGTCTTGCAGCATCCTGAAATAAAACGGGAGAATTCGGCAGCAGTCCAATTGCATGATCAGCAATTGCTCGTCGAAATGGAAACTTAATACTCGATGTGGTAATTAAAGGTACCAATGCTGAGTTGATCCCCCGATTCAATCTTGTTGTATTCGATCGGCTTCCCGTTAACCAACGTACCCTGCTCTTGATCCGACATATTCTTGGCATACCAGGCGCCATCGTCGAATATTAGCAGGCAATGATTCTCGGCAATGGACTGAAACGGAATGACCAGGTGGCAACTTTTCTGTCGTCCCAGCATGAATTTGTCAACCGTCATGGCAATCTCTTTGCCGGTCTTGTTGCAATTCAGCTTTCCTAGCAGGCGCGGCTGTTCCGAGTGATTTTCGGAAATCGCTTCTTTCTTTTGCGGTTTACTGGGTGTCGCGCCCCATCTTCGTTCCATAACAACCTCGTTGCCTTGATCGTTATAGGTCACCTCGTCCATAAACGACTTCATCAGGATGATTCCACGCGAGGAATTCTGACTCCAGTCACCTACCTTTTTCGGGTCAAATCCTGGACCATCGTCGCGAATCCGGATTGAAATAAAGTTCTTTTTGAGTGTGACGGCTACCCGAATCTTACGGTCCTTGTAGGGCGCCGTTTTCAATCGTTCCCGGATGAGGGATTCGACATTCTTGTCGAGTTTTGGATCATCTAAACCAATCTGGCAATCACTACCAATTTCCAAATTGCCTCGGTAAAGAGCGTTATGCAGCGCGTGTTCTATGGCCACCGCAGTTCGCAGACGTTCGATGCGATCCAATTTCACCATGCCTCTCATGATCTTTTCACAAAAGTCGATCAAGGGCCTGAAATGAGCCGGGTCATTTTCGAGGCTAAACTTAAACTGGGCCAGCTTGGCGCGGTTCAGCAATTGGTTGTAGTTGCGCTGTTTATTCAAAAGGCTGAGAGCATTACGTACGGTTGGATCCAGCAGTTTGGCGAGCTGAGGTTTGGGTACATAACCAGCAGCACCTTGATTCAGTGCTTCCGCCGCAATATGCTCGCTCCCCACTCCGGTTGTCAGGATAACGGGCAGCTGCGGGTGGATTTGCCGAACCTGTTGTACCAATTCCAGCCCGTCCATCTCTGGCATTTGCAAATCGGTCACCACGATGTCAACCTTCCACTCCTCAATTCGATCTAACGCCTGTCGCCCATTTTCCGCCCAGATAACTTCGAACCCAATGGATTGCTTCAGCAACCCTTCCATCAACAGTCGATCAACTTCCGAGTCATCAACAATCAGAATCTTCAACATGCAAACAACCTTTCACTCGCCGGTTTGTCCTGTTCGATGGCGGCCGCAACGAAACGATTGACCAATCGAAAAGAAAAGAAAAGAGATCAATACAATAAAAAACCCGCTAAAAATCTGACTCGAGCAACGCGCACGATTGTAACGAATCTAACTGCAAAATGTGAATAAATTCGAACCTAACTAGAGCATCCCAAGCATTCGCCGTTAAAAGCGATTCGCAGCTTTGTTTATTCCCATCGCGCTTTATCGAAGAATTCGCCAACTCTGTTTTCCTGAGGCTTGCAAACCAATGAACAAGAGATTCGTCACGCAAATATAAATCGCGATCTGCCGTGACCATGGAAAAACTGGTTTTCCTTAGACCCATTACTTACTGGGGAACCCTTTTTGGAAAATTGAGTCGAACGGCAAATGGACACTCTCTGTGGATCGGAGCTCTTCGGCCAAACAACAAACTAGTTCATCCCGTTTGCGCCCGACAAACCGAATCTCACCCTGAACATCGACTAGCTCATTCGTTTCTCGGCGAGTCGGAAAAACCGGAAAGCGTTAACGGAACAGCAATTGCCTGCAGTGACTAGATTCCCATCATTCCCAATAAGTCCGTAATTTGGGAAATGAACCGTGCGACGGTTGGGTGCTCAGCATCAAACTGCTGGATACGGTCAAGAAATTCATGATGCTCTTCCGAAGAAACGTCTGCCGCAACTTGGTCACTTCTACGGTCAACCAGCGAATTGACCTCTTTGACCAATTGACCCAGTGCGTCGACCGTCTGTTCATCAACGGCCTCTGCTCCGTTGGAATGATCATTGATACAAGCCAAGTCGTTGTGAAGGTTCTGCACCCGTTTCAGGATTTCTGAATTTGGCATAACTGTCTCCGTTGAATAGCGCTTGTAACGCAGGATCTTGCCGAGGAACCGCCCACCAAGCTGTCCTTGAGGAATCGAGGCTTGGGTGGGGGACCGCGAGTTCCACCTGCTTGTCTGTACCTATTTGTCGAACACGGCATTTGAATACTGTCACGACGAACAATGTTCTACCATGGACCCGAGAAAAGGCGAACCGGTTGAGGTGCTCCAGGACCTCCGAGGGGCATGACAAGACTGCGACTCGATCAACCGGCCCGCCGTAATACCAAGTTGACAGAGAGTCCCATTCGTTTCATTTTTCTCGGTTCGTTTGCAACCTTTCATCAATTTGTTCTGTCAACAATTTCGACTGCTGTTGAGCAACCGGAATCGCTTTCCCGCTCTTGATACCAGGACGCTTGTGACCGGTTTCCGTCAGGTACGCGTCGCGCCACAGGTGGGAACGCTGACGAATCAGTCGTAAAGTGTCTTCATCCAATTTTGCGCCAGGACTCAACATTTCGCGCGAATCCTTATCTAACGTTTCATCATCTAACAAGCGATCCAGCATGACCGCTGCTATCAGTTCATGTCCGGCCGGATTCGGGTGAACCGCGTCCGGCTGAAACGTAAACTCAGTGTTTGATTTTCGGCGAGATTCAAGCTCTTTTGACATCGCCGTGTGCAAGTCCACCACGACCCAGCCTTTTTCCTGCTGTTCGTTCAACCAATCCGTATAGCGTTGCATCACGGCATCGTAAGAGAATTTCTTATTGGCCCGTTGATCATCGAATGTCGGGGGGGTAACCAGTATCAGTTTTGCTCCAGCAGCCTCTACTTCGGATTTAAGCCGTTTGATGCCGGCTTGATATTTTTCAAATCGATTTTGGCTGAATGGCTGATAGATACCACAATTGATCCCGTAACAGGCAAATACGAGGTCTGGCTGGGTAGCTTTCAGGACCCTGCCCAATCGTTCATGTAAATCGGGGCGGGGAAATCGGCCACCTGCGTGACCTTCTTCGCTCAATCCAGAAACCGTCTCACTGGGCAGCCCGACATTAATCATGACATCAGGATCGGCCAATTGTTGTGCTCTTATCCCCGCTTCGAATCGGGCAACATACTCGCCTGCATAGGTAATACTATCGCCCAGGAAGATGATCCGCTTCGCTGCCCGAACCATTTCCAGCGGCGTGTCATCCTCGACTTGATTGTGGATGATAAAATTGACGATTGGCTCAATATTTTCATGCTTGAAATGATGTCCTTTTGACGGGGCCGTACCATGCTCGATGGAAATGACTTGCATCGGACGCCCCAACTGCTTAAATCGCTCGGCCAGCACGTAGGTATTTTCACGAGGAGGAACAATCTGGTCATCTTCGGTCACCACATGTAAAACGGGAATTTCGGCGTCCGCTAACAATTCGGCATGCTTGACCATACTAGCTTGAGAATCTGTAACGGGTTCCTGCGTGATACCGTAAGCAGCCAGGCATTGTTTCCATTCGGTAGCTGCCCCAACACCCGTTCCTTTTCCACCCGGCCAACTTCGTATATCACAAACCGGAGTATCGCAAAAAATATTAGCCACTTTCTGCGGGTTACTTGCTGCCCATTGATAGACAAACAGGCCTCCACGACTGACACCCTCCAACGTCGGACGCTTGGCCAATCCCACATGTTCGAGAATGGACTGGTAGAATTCATCCCCCACCTTGACCGCCCGAGGGCTGCCGAACATACCCGCAACGTCAACATAACCGATGTGGAATCCACGCTTCAACAACTCGATGTCGATTTCGGCATGGTAATTGGGAAAACGGGCTCGCCAGACCCACGGCTTGCCAGCGGCCGGTTGTGTAGGCGCGACGAGATAGGCTGCTTGTTGACCGACCTGAAAATGATATCGAGCAAACCCGTTCCAACGATCTTCCCGCTCGTACCAGGACTCTGGCTGGAACGCGACAACATGCGCTACGAAAAGACCCAGGAAGCCACCCACCAGATGGACTAAAATCAATCGTTTAACCAAACCAAATCGGTAAGCGCTCATGTTCTTTGCCTTGCGTTTTGGGTAACTGCATTCCAAGACCAAACGTCTCAATCATGATAACAGTCGGCCAGCCGTTTTGGATCAGCCTTATCGGTATTGACCTAATTATGAAGACACGAAATCAGAAACCTCAAAGCAAACTGCTACTGGTAGATTGGCAGACCTGATTTTTGGTTATCATGACCAAGGGTCTTTCTTCGGTTCTTGACAGACACGCAACCAATCCACTGAGTGAATCTCTTTTCCAGGAGGAAATTTCAAATGTTCGACCGCCACGGTTAAGGCGATCGATGCAGCGTTCCATTGCCGGTTGATTCGATTTTTCCCCGCCAATGGGTAGCCAACGACAGGTCGGACACGGACAGACTGGTCAGCGCGATAAGATACTCCCACGTAGGCCATGGAACCGTTCTCACTCATTCCTGGATCCAGGTGGCCGGTAATGGAAACTGCAAAATCAGCAACGCTCGTTCGCTCCAACACCGACTTGGCCATTTCCTCTGTCACCTGCGAACTGACAGCTGTGTGTTTAGCAATCAAATCGTTATCAATTGCCAACCAAGACTCTTTCAATGCCTCCATGTAAGTGACGGAAGAACCACAGAGCCATTTTGAAATGCCGGGAACTTGTGCGAGGATTCCCGATACCAATCCAGCAGTACAACTCTCGGCAAACACGATCCGCTGGTTGCTCATTTCCAACTGGCGAGCAAGTTCCTTTGCCAAATGACGAGTGGTCTTAAACAAGCTCTCGTTAATCATCTATTTGTTCCAACGACCCTGGCGGCCAAACCGACACCAGCGGGAAATTCGGTCAACTGTCCAACCGGCAATCCGCACCCGCCCATAATATAACAAAGAACCGGCAACGCCGCAGGATCATGGTAAACTGGATTAGTCATTCACGCGTGCCGCCTGTTGCCCAGTTTCTTTTAACCAGCGCCTGCGGCACAATACTGACTCTATTTTACATTTGCATAAAAATGCCTTCGTTCCATATCGGCATTGACTCTACCTATGAAAGACCCAATTCGAGTAACCACGCTAACACGGATCTGGAAATCCGTGCGTCGAGCCGTTGCTCGCAATGAATGGGCAGTTCGATTATTGGGGCTGTCTTCACCAGAAAAAAACCCGGTCCAACCCGGATTGATCCTGGTTCAGATTGACGGGCTAAGCAAGATTCAGTTGGAACGCGCAATGGCCGCCGATCATATGCCGTTTCTGGAACAACTGATCGAGAAAGAGCATTATCAACTTCACTCACTCTATTCCGGTTTACCGGCAACGACATCAGCTGTCCAAGCCGAGTTGTTTTACGGTGAGAAATGCGCCGTACCTGGGTCTGGATTCCGCGATCATCGCACTGGGAAACCGGGGCGAATGTACACCAATGACCTTGCCGTCGCAGTCGAGGAGCGACTCAAGAGCCAAAATCCAGGATTGTTAAAGGGAGGAAGTTCCTATTGCAATATCTTTGGCGGGGGGGCAGAAGAATCTCATTTTTGTGCAACACGACTGGGCTGGGACGATTTCTTTGTCACGATCAATCCGTTTCGAATCCTGTTGGTTATCCTGTTGCACGCGACAATCTTTTTGCGAACCATCGGGCTGATGTGTCTGGAAGTTTTCCTTGTATTGGCTGGCATGTTCCGAGGGAAAATAACAGGCCATAGCATTTGGCGCGAACTGGCTGCGATCCCTGCGAGGGTGTTAGTGGTTGTTTTCTTGCGCGAACTGGGTCTCGCCGGGGCCAGTAACGATGCGGCGCGGGGACTGCCGATTATCCATCTGAATCTGCTGGGGTATGACGAGCAGTCTCGTCAACGAGGACCGTCGTCCAAGTACGCCAGCTGGACTCTGAAAGGGGTTGACCGGGCGATTCGACGTTTGTGGCGATCGGCTCACCGGAGTGCAGGTCGCGAATATGATGTTTGGGTTTTTTCGGGCAATGGACTCGGCACAACACAGCCTTATCAACAGTTGTTTGGACAACCGGTCGAGCAGGCGATTATTGAAGTGATCGACTTATGCTGCCAGGAAACAGAACCTTCCAAAAGCCAACCGTCACTTGGGGCAATTCCCGGGACCATTCCCAGTAGAGCAGCCTGGTTGGGTATTCGAGGTTTATCCAAACTGCTGGCTGGAGCTCCTGATAACGATACGATAACGAATTCCCACCATGGGCAGGTCGTCACTGCGGGATCGCTGGCATTCATCTTTTTACTGACCGAAGAATCTCGTCGGGAACGATTCCAGGTTGCCCGCAAACTGGTTAATGAAAAACATGTACCGATGGTAGTCGTGTCCGAAGGAACTCAAGCTGCCAAGGTGATTACAGCTGCAGGTGAATTTGACCTGCCGCAGGACGCATCGCAGGTATTTGGCGCAGATCATCCATTTTTGAGCGACCTGCCATTAGACCTGATTCAACTGGCCAACCATCCGGATGCTGGCGACCTTTTGCTCGTTGGTTGGTCTCATCAATCAAATGCCATCAGTTTTGGCCAGCAGATTAACACCAACAATGGACCCTCGCTGGAAGCTACCAACGGGTTCGCGTTGCTCCCCTGTGATGTACGATTGGAGAACGAGACACGTCACTACATTCGCCCTCTTGAATTGCGGAACGCCGTTGGACAATTCATCCAATCAAACGGAACCGGCAAGTCGTTGATTCAGCGACGATCGACCGAACCGGATACGGTTCGGATTTTGACCTACAACGTCCATGCATGCGTCGGCATGGACGGTCAACTGGCTCCCGAGAGAATTGCCCGTGTGATTTCTCAAATCGGAGCTGACGTGATCTGTCTGCAAGAGCTGGACGTCAACCGCAAACGGTCAAACCACCTGGACCAAGCACAGGAAATTGCCAATTTGCTGGAAATGGATTTTCACTTCCACCCCGCATGGCATATTGGAGGAGAACGTTTTGGAAACGCCATCCTGACCCATTTTCCACTACAAATGGTACGGGGCCAGGGATTGCATCAAATTAAGGAAAATCGCTCCAAGCGCGGCGCTTTGTGGGTAGAAATCAAATTGAAACCAGGAATTTGTCTCCAAGTCATTAGTGCCCACCTGAGCATCTATCCCAAGGAACAGCTGCGACAGGTGCAGGAACTTTACCAACAGTGGGTTCAACCAGCGGAATCAGCGGGTCCCGTTGTTCTGTGTGGTGATTTTAATGCCAGACCGGCTTCGGCAGCCTACCGCTACCTGGCCAGCCAGATGCGCGACGTCGAAACGTTATCCCAGCGTGCCAAGCATGAATCAACCTACTTCAGTCCTCGCCCCATCACGCGGCTTGATCACATTTTCGTCACCAAGGCGGCCCAGCCCGTAACCTGCCAGGTGATAACAACAAGACTGGCTCAAGAAGCATCTGATCATCTTCCACTGATTGCGGATTTATCGATTTCTACTGAATTCGATTCGAACGAACACGGGCAATAAATACCTCGAGCATTGCAGCTAGATGGCCGATCGCAAAACCAAAACAGGGCAATGCGCCAATCTTATCACCCGTTCGGCGACGGAACCCATCAAGAAGCGGCTCACGCTAGTATGTCCATGCGATGATATGACGATCAATCCCGCGTCCTGCACTTCGGCAAAGTTCGAGATTTCGCTGCCAGGATTACCGAACACTGCAAAAAACTCCATCCCCGGATAATCCTCCTGATTGACGTCCGCAAAGAAACTGTTTTTCAGATTACTCCTGATATCGTTCTCATCGTAAGCACCCCAGATCATGCTTGGCTCAATCGTGTCGGGGTAAGGAGTCACATGAATCACCTTGATCTGCGAGGTTGTTTCCGCAATCACTGCCGCTTGTCTGAGCGACTCCATGGACGTCTCTGAAAAATCCCAAGGAACGACGATTGTCTTCAGAGTAAACGAATTCATTTGGATTCCTTTTTGGCTTTTTCACCAGTTGCGAATATCTCAAGGTCGCACAACATTCTATCTCCCACGATAGCCGAATGCTTTGATGTTAAACCATATTGACGGTTGCTGCAAAAACAACAGGCGTGCCCCCTTCCATTTCCTGGGCAATCAAACACCGCGGTACACCAATACGAGAAAAATCCGGCATTCAAAGAACTGCTGCCAGCGAAGTTGCCTGAAGTGTTCAGCTTTTTCAGTTTTCAGACACGTCGGCCGGCTTGACGATTCCCAAAGGCCGGTGATTTCCATCGACCACCACCAGGTGATTTATTCTTGGCTGGCTGTCAAACAAACGCCGAGCTTGTCGACAAGTAGATTTATTGGAAATAGTAAACGTAGGCGATGTCATATGCTTCTGAACGTGGTTAAACGAAACGTCGTTGGTTCGACGTTGACCAAATTCATCGACGTCAAATACTTTCGGCAAAACCGTTTGGTCTCTTGCTTCCAAACGCGTTTTTATAACGTAAAAATTTTCGATATCTGTGGTTGTAAGGATCCCGATACATTCGCCTTGCCCATTAACAACGGGGGCAGCCGTCAGATCGTCGGAGCTCAATGTATCAATCGTCTCACCCATGGAATCATGGGAGCGTATAGGCTCGGCCCGCCGCATCACCTCGGTAATGGAGAGGGAGGTTTTTTCCGAAACATCCGTGTTCGCTACCAGTGGGGCTTTCCATGTCACAACGGGACAACTGGCATGACGGACCACATACTCGGCAACACTACCCATCAACAAACGAAGCAGTCCACCTCGTCCATGTGTCGACATGACAATCAGGTCAAACTTGTTTTCCTTGGCGTACTTGGCAATCTCCGGACCCGGGCTTCCATGTCGGACCTCGTGTTCAAAACGGACCGAGGGGTCTTCGGGACGAATCTCTTCCAATTGCCTGTATTCGTGTTCAGCAGTTTCCTGTTCCACCAACTGATTCACCCTCGGCTCCGTTGAAAGCAAGGGCGGTTCAACATAGAGAAACGTCAGCACGGCGGACGCCTGTGATGACAAACGTGTCGCCAAACCAACGGCCAACAGGCTGTTTTTCGACATGTCTACGGGGCACAGTATTTTCTTGAACACTTTCACGATCGGTTCATTCCCAAACTCAAGACAAACGAAAAATTGCAATCCGTTTCTACAACACGGCTGTGCGGCCGCTCGAACAAACACCCTCTACCTTCAAGCTTACCGCAAAACAAAACAAAACGGTGTCCGGCAGTCAAAAAAAACACCTCGTTTATCATTTGACGAGCCTTCTAACAGTGCCTGGTTTTAGACCACGCTGGCCTCAATCTGTTGAACCGTCTTTAATTTGCCTGCATCGCCAACCATTCCACCGGCAAACTCTATATCTCCATCCCGTTCGATCACTCGGTATTTCCTGCGGTAGTCGTGATCAATGAAATCAACAAATGTGATGGCATAGGTCATCTTGGTACTCACCTGTTCAATCAGCATGGCCAGCGCAGCTTCCCTAATCCTGGAACAAAGATCTGAATCAGCCACGATAAACTGTATTTCCAATTCCTGCCGCCGCCGTTCATAGACCTTGATTTCGATAATCGCATTTTCAAACTTGGCATTCAGCCGGTTAACGAACCCGTTCCAGAAGGAAGGGTAGAACCTTTCTCCTTGATCCGACATGACGAAATTTGAATCCTTTCCTTCGATCTTGGTGATCACGTACCGTTCTTTTCCATTTTCATCGCGGACAAATTCGACATCGGCAATATCCTTCATCCGGTAGCGGACAAAAGGAAAATCAAAAATATCCAGTCGCGTAATGACCATCTCGGGTTGCCCCGCCTCGTTGGCCTCGGTTTCCACGTAGGCCGCGTTGGCAAAAATTTCGAGTCCACCACGGCTCTCGTGGGCGATTTCGCCCAATTCGACGGAGCCATAGGAATCTTCCACCTTACTGTCAGTAAATACGGATTCAATATTACGGCGCTGGCAATCAAAAAATGTCTCACCGCTGACATTGATCAGCGAGGGATGGTGACGAAGTGGCAAATTGAATTTTCGAATGGTATGCGCAATCATGTTCAAGGGCGACGGAAACACCAGCAACAACCTGGGGCGATAGCGATTCAAATCGTCAACCAATCCACGTACGGTTTCTTCATTGACGTGATCGAACAGGTGATACCGAAAACCGATCAGTTTGGAAAAACGGTTAAATTTAACCATGTCATCAATGTTGTAGGTATTGCGGGGATAAAAAACCAACATCCGGTCGCCCGGTCGCCAGCCCATCCGATACCAACATTTGAAGAAGGTGAACAGCATCGCAAACATGTGGTGCTTGGTCATGTAAGTGATCAACGGCAAGGCTGTCGAGCCACCCGTCGCCATCGGCATCAGGAAATTACCTTTTCTCAAACGGCGCAGCGATTCAAGCGGCCTGCCACGGAATTCAAGTTCCATTGACTTGTGGTCCAGATTCGCCAGTTCCCGACTCATCACGGACTGGCCGGCCTCGGCATAGTCCTTTTTACTGAAAGACGGTAATTGCGAATACGCGCTGAAAAATGTGTCATCATCAACATCACGATTCGCATCCAGAAACTCTGTAAAGCGACCTTCAAAAAAGGGATTGTTTTCATTCACCCCGGACAAAAGCATTTCCAGGTCTTTGCGTATCTTCGGCCTAATGTTCTCCAAACGATCTTGCTGAACAATTTTTTTGTATAACCCCTGCACGCCCAACAAGCGGATAATTAATTGGTAGAGAATACGAGACATGAATCTTTAAAAGCAACAAAATGGGAAGAAGTGGAGCGGAAAACTGGCCAGTGAATTGACGTTTATAATCCATTCTTACCGATTTCGCGATGCCCAACCGCAAGATTCCAGCAGACATTATCCGGCTGAAAACCAAATTAGTTCAACAGGCGGCTGTGGCAAACCCAAGGGAATCATCACTTGAAACGTTTCGTCAAACGTGAAAACAGAATTCTGCAGCGCCTCGTTTAGTCCTGTCCGTGATTGGAATGTCGCATTAAGACAATTTCATATCCATCCGTCCTTTGTTCATCCAAAAACTCAAAACCCATTTCTTGGTAATACCCGGGTAAAAAACCTGCCACACAGTCGAGGTACAGGTTCGCCCCACAGCCAATTTCGACGAGCGCGGACTGAATCGCGAAACGGCCTATGCCAATGCCACGAAAATCGGGGTGGGTTGCCAACGCCCTTAGCCATACGACAGGCTTGCCCGTATCGTGACTGGGCCAGCTCTGAAAAGATTGAACAGGCAGGGAAAAAACACCGGCAATACAACCCTCCCTGCAGACAGCAAAATTCACCGCCCGTGACTGCCAGTTCATGTAATTCTGGATTGTAATGTTGGAAATTCGTTGCCGCCGCCCCTGTGACTTGGTCCAGGCCACCGCATCTGTCAGAACATTCCAGGACGCTTCAAATGTTTCTGCTGTAACAGGTTGGACCGTCAGGTTCATGATTCAACACTAACCCCGCCGGTTGTGATTTTCAACCACGGTAGAATATGAGAACATAGGGCAATGCACTGTCCGTAATGGATACATCGCTTTCTTCAGGTTCCTGGAATGAACCAGGGCGAGCAGGCTCGATAGGCGACGCGTTTCCGGCACAATCCTAAGTTGACGGACAACCGAGTCATGAACTTCTCAGCAAATCCCTGCTTGGTGCAGATCCTGGTGGAAACAGAAGAGTAGGCATCCTCTTTGCATTTGAGATGCAATCGAATAGGTTGGGCTGCAGCAACTTGCCCCCGAGTGCTACAGCAACTTGACCCCGAAAGAGCGATGAACCAACCAAAATCAAAATACGACTGTGTGATTGTGGGTGCCGGACATAATGGGCTGGTGACTGCTGCCTATCTTGCCAAAGCCGGAAAATCGGTTTGTGTATTGGAACGGCGCCACGTGATTGGCGGTTGCTCTGTTACTGAGGAGTTATGGCCCGGCTACAAGGTGTCGACCGCCTCTTACGTGATAAGCCTGTTTCTGCCGGAGATCATGCGTGACTTGAAGCTAAAGGAATATGGGCTGAAAATCCTTCCCCGGAATCCATCTTCGTTCACTCCCATGAAAGATGGCAGGCATCTGCTTTTGGGGCCCGACGAAAAACAGAACAGGGAACAAATCGGGAAATTCAGTCAGAAAGATGCGGACGCCTTTCCCCGATATGAATCATTGCTGGAAAAAGTTGCTGCCGTCCTCGAGCCCACACTGTCTCAAACGGCACCGGATATCCTCCCGGTTTCCAAAGGGCTGAGAAAAATTGGCCTCGGCAAAAAACTGCGGGATATGCAAAAAGCCTGGAAGATGCAATCGACCCTGAAGTCATTGGGGGATTCCCTTCCGGAAGCGATGGAATTGCTGACCGGTGCAGCGCGGCCAATCCTGGAGCGCTGGTTTGAAACCGAAGTCCTCAAAGCAACCTTGGCAACGGATGCAGTGATTGGTGCCTTTGCATCGATTTCGGCTCCCGGGACCGCCTACGTTTTACTTCATCACGTCATGGGGGAAGCGGGGGGTGCTCGAGGGGTCTGGGGATATGTCCAAGGTGGAATGGGAGGCCTGGCCGACTCGCTTGCTGCTGCCTGCCAGGACTTGAACGTAGACATCATTACCGAAGCCGAAGTCAAAGAGATTTCGGTTGACCAGGGTGTCGCAAAAGGCGTGACATTATCCAATGGCACATTCATCGAATCAAAGGTGGTGGGATCGTGTGCCGATGCCCATGTGACCTTTGAGAAACTGGTGTCACCAGATCAGTTCCCAAAGGAATTCAGTGATGCCATTTCAAAAATCGATTATTCATCGGCATCTGCGAAGATCAATATCGCGTTATCCGAACCGCCAAATTTCACCTGTTTGCCTTCAACTCAAATCGGACCCCAGCATCGAGGGACCATCCATATCGGTGAAACGATGGAGGTCGTGGAAAAAGGTTATGACGATGCCAAGTACGGGAGGCCGAGTGAAACGCCCATCTTGGAAATCACTTTGCCGACCAGCGTGGATCAGACAATCGCGCCGGCCGGAAAGCACATCATGTCGATGTTCGTTCAGTATGCCCCCTATCAACTGGCACCCGGTCTTCATTGGGATGACATTAAGGAGAGCTTTGGGGATCGGTGTATCGAGGTACTCTCCGAGTACGCCCCAAATGTTCCCAACGCGATCGAGCACCGACAGGTATTGAGTCCACTTGATTTGGAGCGGGTCTATGGCATCACGGGCGGAAACATCATGCAAGGTGCCATGAATTTCAACCAGCTGTTCCTGATGCGTCCCATTCCCGGATGGGCCGACCACCGGTGTCCCATCAAAGGGATTTATCTTTGCGGTGCGGCGAGCCACCCGGGCGGTGGTGTTATGGGAGCCTGTGGTCGTAATGCAGCGGTGGAAATCCTGAGAGACTTTTAGGTTGATTCTTGGGGTTTGATCATTAGGAGCCGGCTGAAAGTTGAAAATGGACTGCCAAACCGATCCCCAGGGTCCAACCAAAAAAACAATGTAACCATGAACGCTCCACCCATCATCGGGATCCAAAACCTGTCTCGCCAGTCCGAAGACGGAGTGCCCCTGCTGTCCCCCACCCAATTGGATGTATTTCCGGGAAACCGGTTGGGAATCGTCGGGGAATCGGGATCTGGAAAAACGCTGTTACTCCGTTCACTCGCGGCGCTGGATCCGATTCAAAGTGGCGAGCTCAGGTTTCACGGGCGAGCCGTTCATGGAAACCAGGTTCCGCCGTATCGAGCCTCTGTCGTCTATCTGCCGCAACGACCCGTCCTGTTCGAGGGAACCGTTGAATCCAACCTGCAACTGCCCTTTCAGTTAAAGTCGAATGCGGATCGCCAATACGATCAACGCAGGATTGAAAGTTGGCTGGAGGCCTTGGGGCGCAACGCGACGTTTCTGTCAAAGAACCAGGAAAATCTATCCGGTGGCGAAATGCAAATCGTCGCCTTGTTGCGGGCGATCCAAATCGAACCCCAGGTCCTCCTGTTGGATGAGCCCACGGCCGCCTTGGACGCTGGCTTGACAACCTCGGTCGAACGACTCGTTGACTGTTGGTTTAACGAATCGAAACAGCAGGCGGCCTTCGTTTGGATCACGCACTCCATGAATCAGGCAGAGCGGGTTTGCGACACGCTTTACCTCATGGATTCAGGGCGCCTGCGTCTGCACATCTCCAACCAAGAGGCTGATTGAAAATCCCATGGATTATTTGCAGCTGAGTTACGTCCAGGTCGGATTTGCATCCTTGTTGATCCTGGTCAACGCAGCCATCTCGATCTGGTTGCGATTGGGACTGGAGCGTTCACTGCTGGTCGCTTCGTTTCGAACCATCGTTCAACTGTTGTTGATCGGGTTGATTCTCCAGTGGGTATTTCAATTCGATCAATGGTATGTGGTTATCGGAATCCTGGTGATCATGACGATGATCGCCGGCGTCACAGCGGTTCAAAGAAACGACCGGCGTTACCCGGGAATCTGGCTGGATACCATTTTATCGGTGTGGGTCAGCTCGTGGGCGATTACCGCTTTTGCCCTGTTGATCGTCCTCAACGGGATCGACAAATGGTACCAACCGCAATACGCAATCCCGTTGATGGGGATGATGCTGGGAAACACGCTGAACGGCATCTCGGTCGGTCTGAGTACCTTCACTGAAACGGCCTACACACGAAATGATGAAATTGAAACGATGTTAACCCTGGGGGCAACACGGTGGGAAGCGATCTGGGGCCCATCCGCCATGCCCTGCAAACCGGCATGACCCCGATCATCAATTCGATGATGATCGTCGGGCTGGTCAGCTTGCCCGGCATGATGACCGGTCAATTGCTGGCAGGAGTGGAGCCATCCGAAGCTGTCAAATACCAGATCGCCATCATGTTCCTGGTTGCATCGGCCACTGCGCTGGGAACAGCTGGCGCAGTCCTGTTAAGTTTCAGAAGGTTGTTCACCATCGATCATCAGTTCCTCCGATCGCTGCTCCAGTCGAAAAGAACCGCTCCAAGAAACGCATGATTCAAACGGTCATTTCCTGGCCTTAACGGGCACCAGTCGAACTTGGCGAACATCCATAACCGCGCCCTTGGCTTTACTGAGCGGAACCAGCTTGATCGATTGGTTTTTCGAGGATCCAAATTCCAGCGTGCCAATCTGCCGCTCGCGAAAGTTCTGAAAATGCCCAGTGTCTTCCACCTCGAATTCCAACTTGCGATCCCCAGCGATGACGTTCACTCTGGAGCCGCCATGCCCTTTGCCGCATCCTTGCAGGATATAGACGTGGTAGCTCATCGGCTTGGGAACTGACAGCTTCCATTCACACCAATCTTTCTCGTTTTGCCAATAGCCGACCGTGTTCTTGTGAGGTTGGGGCTCGTATCGGAGCTTTTCACCATGCACGACAGCCCCGTGAGCCGGTAGAACGACTTCTCCTTGAGCGTCGGGCCGGTAAATCAGCGGCTCGCTGCTCAACCTGGGCGGGCCAACCGTTTGCATCACGATCACGGCCGGCCCCTGGACATGTTTCGGCAACGTGATTTGCCAAGTTGTCACACCCGGTTTAAGTCGTAACGGTTGTTGCTGCGGATCCGATTTCAAAAACAACTTAGTCACCGGATTTTGGAACCTGGGCACCTCCAATTGGGTGTGATTTCCAGCGTCCTTTACCTGGAATTCGGCCGATTCCGGTTTCAGCTCAATCCGACCCCACGGGTAGTCACCATCCTGAGCAACAGCCAACAGGGGATACAGCACGCATAACCCCCAGGAACATAGTGTCATCCCATTGAATTTCATTGCTGTTAATCCGTTGCAAGATTGTTTAGCGACGATAACGTTTCCGTCGTGAACTGGATCACCCGACTCGTGATCCAGCAGAACCATATCATTTTGATCGCCAAAAAACCAGCTGTACATGACCACCATCCCGCCACCATGTTGCCTGGAAAGAAAAACATTCCCACCGGAAACGGTTCTTTTTTGCCCATCGACATCCATTTGCCCAGGTTCGGTTTTTACGTTTGTCTGATTTGACGCAGTCAAACGACGTACAATTCTGTTTCAACAGACAATTTGACGTTACTTGGCCCGGATCAAGTGCTCTCGAACCGAAGAATCAATTAGGCCGCCGGGCGAAGCTTGCAAGATTTCTGGAGAATGGTTCATGGTTCGAATTGCATCAATCCTGTTGTTTGTAACCGTCATCCTGATGGTAACCGACTGTCAAGCGCAACGTTTTCGACCGTTCAAAAAAAGCAACCAATCCGCCCACGGATCGCGTCATTCGCATTCGCGGTCAACGGCAAAACAAAAAAAACACCTGACGCCGATCCGTTGCCTGCTTGAGGACCATCAAACCGCCGAAGGCCGTGCCTGGTCCAACTACTACGCCAGTCCCAACTCGCCCATTCCCAAATATATCGGTGGGTTTCACTCCAGCCAATTCTATAATCTTGGTGTGCCCAACGGCGACATTGGCTTTCGTGGCAATGGAATTTATTGGGCACCCTGGTAGACCGCCGACGGCTTGATAAATCATCGCCGCCAACCGCCACGCTCCCGCTTCACACAACTGGTCAGACAGGATTAAGTCCCGTTTAAAACGGGTAGCGATGCCGTCATACCGACGTAAATATCCACCTCTCCTCGGCCAAGTTCACAAGAGCGAAAAGGCTTCAACGGGCTGCCCCTACTTGAATTAGTTTGGCAACCCATATCGCTGCCAACAACGCATCTCCCGATAACAAAACGGTCCGGAACCAGAATCCGTGGTCAAAAACAAAAGAAAAAACAAATTCACCAGATGAATCTCACAGTAAAAACAAATGTTGATATTTTACTGTGACTTGTATCCCTTCTCTTTGCTGCTCTAATGCTGACATTACAAGGACGTCGAGGATCGTTCTTGGCGCAAAATTTGATTCATAGCTCTGCAAATGCGTCGTGTCGATTTTTCCCCTGCTCCAACCTGAATCTCCCGAAGCCCAGGCAATGTACGACCTATTCGTAACGGTCGTTCTGATTAGCCTTGGTATTTTCATTATTGTCACAGGCTTGATCGCAATTGCCTTGTGGCGGGGAAGATCGTCAACCGGCATCCCCGAGCAGGAGTTTGGCAAAACCAGGTCCGAGATCTTCTGGATGACGGGCCCGATTCTGATCGTTGTCTGGATCTTTGTCATTAGTGCCAAACTGGTTCTTACCATGAACGCCGTACCGAAAATCCATCCGACCGATGGGAATGCGGAGGTCGAACTGACGGTGATCGGTCACCAATGGTGGTGGGAAGTCCAGTATTCCGGAAGTCCGATTGTTGCCGCTAATGAAATTTATATTCCCGTCGGAAAAAAAGTCCGGGTCGAGATCCGCTCGGCGGACGTCATCCACTCGTTTTGGGTACCGCAACTGGCAAGAAAAATGGATGCGATTCCCGGCCATCCAAACTACATCTGGTTGGAGGCCAACAAGGTGGGCGTTTACCAGGGACGCTGCGCCGAATATTGTGGCACCCAGCACACGTGGATGAAGTTCAAAGTATTTGTCAAATCGACTGAGGACTATGCCCAATGGAAGTCGGATGCCGAAGCAGCCATCAAAAAGACGGCCGCGGCAGCAGTCGCGGCGACCGGCACCGATTCCAGCGCTGCCCCAGCCAACACACTTGCGGATCAAGGAAAACAACTATTCCTTTCCGAAGGTTGCGTCAATTGCCATACCATCGCGGGTCTTTCAACTCCCAATATTGGACCGGATTTGACCCGCATCTCCCAACGCGCCATGTTGGGTGCTGGCGTGCTCCCCAACTCGAAAGAAAACCTGGCCAAGTGGCTCAGTGACCCGCAAACCTACAAACCGGGATGCAAGATGCCAGACTTCAAATTTACGGACAAACAAGTCGATCAACTGGTTGCATTTCTGGAGTCGTTGAATTGACCGCGGGCATGTTAAATAAAGAACCGATCGAAACCAAACCTTCCTGGGATTTGTTTTCCTGGGTTTGCTCGGTTGATCACAAGCGGATTGGCATCATGTACATGATGCTGGCCGTGTTCTTCCTGTTGGTGGGCGGATTTGAGGCCTTGCTGATCCGAGTCCAGCTGGCACTCCCGATGAACGATTTCGTGACACCGCAGATGTATAACCAGCTGTTCACGCTGCACGGGACCACGATGGTCTTTCTGGTGGGCATGCCGGTATTTACCGGGTTTTCCAATTTCATTGTCCCCTTGATGATTGGGGCCAAAGACGTGGCTTTCCCGCGACTGAACGCGCTAAGCTTCTGGATGTTGCCCTTTGGTGGCGCGCTTTTGTATTTCAGTTTCTTTACCGGCTCGGCACCCGATGCGGGTTGGTTTTCCTATGCACCCCTTTCCACCAAACCTTTCAGTTCCCTGCCCGGCGTGGATTACTGGATCATCGGTTTGGCCGTGATGGGTATTGGATCTATTTCGGGCGCCATCAATATTGTGGCGACCGTCATCTGTTGCCGCGCGCCAGGCATGAGCATGCAGAGGATGCCGCTGTTCGCCTGGATCATGTTCATGCAAGCAATCCTGATCGTGATCACCATACCCCCTTTAAATTCAGCTCTGGCGATGCTGTTGATCGACCGGTGGTTGGGAGCCGCTTTTTTTGAACCGGCCCGTGGTGGTAACGCGGTGCTTTGGCAGCATTTCTTTTGGATATTTGGTCACCCCGAGGTCTATGTATTTGCCTTGCCGTCGTTTGCCATTGTTTCCGAGGTCATTCCCGTATTTTCCAGGAAACCGATTTATGGCTACGCGTTTATCGCTGGCTCTTCCGCGGTGATTGTGCTGTTGAGCTATACCGTTTGGGCCCATCACATGTTCGCTGTCGGTTTAGGGATGTGGCCAGACATTTTCTTTGCGGCAACCACGATGCTGATTGCGCTGCCAACCGGCATCAAGATATTTAACTGGACGGCAACGTTGTGGGGTGGTTCGATCCAATTAACCACGGCCATGTTGTTCGCCATCGCCTTTTTGATTCAGTTCGTTGTTGGCGGGTTGACGGGAATCATGTTTGCGGCCGTACCGGTTGACTGGCAATTGACCGACACCTACTTTGTCGTGGCCCATTTCCACTATGTGCTGGTGGGTGGAATCGTATTTTCATTGTTTGCGGCAACCTATTATTGGTTCCCCAAGATCACTGGCAGAATGCTGGATGAGCGGTTGGGGAAATTCCAATTCTGGATATGGGTCATTGGATTCAACGCCACGTTTGGCGTCCAACACTTCCTCGGTTTAATGGGCATGCCACGGCGCGTCTACCAGTACGCCGACAACCCGGGCTGGTTCCTGTTGAACATGATATCATCGGCCGGGGCCGTGTTGATGGCCGTGGGAACCTTGGTGCTGATCTGGAACATCTTGCGGAGTTTGCGACATGGGAAAGTGGCCGGTCGCAACCCGTGGCAAGCGTTCACCCTGGAATGGTCAACCACGTCACCGCCTCCTGTCGAGAATTTTGACAAGGTACCCGAGATCCGCAGTCGACGGCCCGTCTGGGATATGGACCACCCTGACCTGGCAGACTGGAAAACGGAAAAAACACCCGCCGACAAAGGGCACCGTCCATCGGCCGCCAAAACCAGTGCCTGGTCGTTTGTCATTTCCGAAGCGATTTTTTTCGTCTTGTTATTGGTCAGTTACGTGGTTTTCAATTCAGGTGAGCAAGTGGAAGGGCCCACCGCGAGTTCCGCGCTGGATGTACCCAGAACGGGCGTCTTTACACTGATTTTGTTGGCCAGCAGCCTGACATTCTGGATTGCCGAACGTTGCCTGCGGCGGGCGAGCATGTCCGCCTTTAAGATCTGGCTGGCCGTCACCATCCTTCTGGGATGCGCATTTATTGGTGGCCAG
>JABACA010000017.1:39368-50703 GCA_014237975.1 Mariniblastus sp.
ACCAAAAGGCACGTCCGTTTCAGCCGACAAGTTACCCGCCCTGAAGATCATTGCCACGATCGGCTGGATCGGCGGCGTAGGTGCGATGTGGTTTTGGCACGTCCCATCGCTCTGCACTCTTTCGACACAGACGCTTGCGTTGGGCATTGTGCGAGACGCCTCGTTCCTGTTGGCCGGGCTGGCTTTTTGGTGGCCCATTTACGGTCCACTGGAACGAACCCGGCTTCAGCCCCCCGTCGGAATCCTGTACCTGTTTTCCGCCTGCCTGGGTTGTAGTTTGTTGGGAATTTATATCACGTTTACGTCAACCACGGTTTGCCCCATTTTTGCAAATCCCACCGACAGCATCGGCATTATGGGCCAGCTGTACGCAGCAGGTATGACACCGGCCGTGGATCAGAGCATCGGGGGATTACTAATGTGGATTCCTCCCTGCATGCTTTATACCGGTGCCATTATCAGTTTACTCGCTCGCTGGTACACCACCGTTGAACATGATCACCCACCAAGCACCATGGCCCACTCGACCTGACCGGTTTGGCATACCCAACTGGCCGACTGTCAAATGAAACTTACTGTGAAAACAAGAAACAATGAACGACACGAATCAAACACAAGAATCGACCGAGATGATTCGTCAAACGTACGCGCCTATCGCTTCGGCGATGGGGATCGCGATGATATTTTGGGGAATCCTGTGTCATCCATTTGGCATCAGCATTTGGTTCATGTCGATTGCCGGTGGCGGGTTGTTGGCATGGGCTTTGTTCAGTTGGATGAAAGAAGTTTGCCACGAATGGAGTATTCAAGATGAATCCTGAATCACAAACTGATCAGTCTTCTTGCGAACAATGCAAGGCGCGTCGGTCATTTCTGACCAAGCTGACCCTGGGACTGTCCGGCGTGATTGGCGCGATCATGGTCCTGCCAGGCGCGGCGTTCATCCTCGGTCCAGTCGTCAAAAAGAAGAAAGAGGTATGGCGTGGGATCGGCAGTTTGGATAGCTTCAAAATTGACGATGATTTTTCGCTGGTCACCTACGAAGATCCGTCGCCGGTTCCGTGGTCCGGTGTGACGTCCAAATCGGGCGCCTGGGTCCGCCGGATCAGTGATACTCAATTCAAAGCATTCTCAATCACTTGTCGGCATCTGGGTTGTCCTGTGCGATGGGTCAAAGGGCCGGAGTTATTCATGTGTCCCTGTCATGGAGGCGTTTATTACAAGGATGGCACGGTCGCGGCCGGCCCACCTCCAGAACCGCTTCACACAATGGAAATACGTGTTGTCAAGGGCCAGGTAGAAATCAAAACCATCCCGGTTCCCCTCACCACAACACCCCTGAAAGAATCGGACGTTTAAGATCAAGTCTCGCGAAAATGAACCCATGAAGCGAATCAAAAAAGTTTGGCATTGGATTGACGACCGATCGGGCTACTCCGATTACGTGCTTCCATTGATGAAACACATCGTTCCCCGCGATGCGCGCTGGTGGTATGTTTTCGGCAGCGCAACCTTAACCGCGTTTTTTGTCCAGGTTCTGACCGGGATCTGTTTGGCGATGGTTTATGTACCGGGCGGTGATGAAGCCTACCAGAGCCTCAAGTACATTACTGACACCGCTTTTATGGGTCACGTCATCCGGGGGATGCACTACTACGGCGCCTCGGCCATGGTCATGTTAACGGTAATGCACATGATGCAGGTTTACCTGCATGCCACCTACAAATATCCTCGCGAGATGAACTGGATGAGCGGGGTGGTCCTGATGATGGTCGTTTTGGGAATGGCCTTTAGCGGACAGCTGTTGCGATGGGACGATAACGGCGTCTGGTCGGTCATGGTGGCATCCGAAATGGCTGCCCGAGTACCATTCATTGGATCGTGGTTATCCCATTTTATTTTCGGGGGTGAAACGGTCGGTGGTTCAACCCTGACACGGTTTTATGTGTTCCACGTGTTCATTATGCCGGCCATCATTTTTGCCGGCATAGGATTGCACATGGTCTTACTGTTGCGGCATGGCGTTTCCGAAATGCCCAATCCGGATCAGCCGGTCGACCCGGCCACCTATCGTGAAGAATATGAAGGGCGTCTGAAAAAGACGGGCGTCCCATTCTGGCCCGATGCGATGTGGCGGGATGTGGTGTTCTCAACGGTGGTCGTGGTTGGGATTCTTGCCTGTGCTGTGATTTTTGGAGCGCCTTCGCTGAGCACGCCTCCCAATCCAAGTAACATTCATTCAAACCCGATGCCCGATTGGTATTTCTGGTGGTACTTCACCATTCTTTCTACCCTGCCATCGAGTCTGGAAACATGGATTATCCTGGGATCGCCAATCCTCGGTTTCCTGGTATTGCTTTTAGTCCCGTTTTTCTCCAACAAAGGGCACCGGGCGCCGAGCAAACGCCCTTGGTCCGTCGGCATCATCGTATTTGGAATCACCAGTTTCGTGGTCCTGACGATTTACGGTTACTACAAGCCTTGGTCACCCGATTTTGGTGCCCAGCGTCTACCCCCGCAAGTGATTGGTGCAAGTTCGGGGCCCGTTTTTGAAGGTGGTAATCTGGTTTACAAGAAAGGCTGTCTCTATTGCCATCACATTGATGGTCACGGCGGACACCGCGGTCCGGTCCTTTCAAACATCGGCCAAAAATTGACGCGGCAAGACTTGACGATTCGAATCATGAATGGCGGTTACAACATGCCTTCATTTGCAGGGTCGATGAGCACGCAGGAACTGTCCGATATTGTAGATTTTTTACTAACGCGAAAAGAGGCGAGCAGCACTGAGCCATCTCAGTGATTCATCGCTCAGGAGTACCACCCATGCGGTATGTTGCATTTATCGTTTCCATCGTCTTGACCATCGTCTTTGTTGTTTTGACAGCGGTCATCAGTTTCTGGTGGTGGATCGGATGGGCAATTACCGGGCCACTCTGTTTACTGGGCATCTACGACTTGCTCCAAACCCGCCACAGTATCACCCGCAGTGTCCCCATTCTCGCGCACCTGCGTTTCCTGATGGAATCGATTAGCCCCGAGATGCGGCAGTATTTCCTGGAAAGTAACACCAGTGGCAGACCTTTCAACCGGGACCAACGATCCCTGATTTACGAGCGGTCCAAAGATATCGAAGGTCTAAAACCTTTTGGCACAGAACTGAATGTTTATTCAGCAGAGTACGAGTGGATGTTGCACTCGATTGCTCCGAAACCGAAATCGAGTGAACAGTTCCGAACGCTGGTCGGCGGTGCGCAGTGCACCAAGCCTTATTCATGTTCACTATTGAACATCTCGTCAATGAGTTTTGGTGCCATCAGCCCCAACGCAATCATGGCGTTGAACAAGGGAGCCAAACAGGCCGGTTTTGCGCACTGGACGGGAGAGGGAGGATATAGTTCGTACCATCAAAAATATGGTGGCGACATCGTTTGGCAAATCGGCACTGGATATTTTGGATGCCGTAACGACGACGGCACTTTCAATGCCAAATTGTTTGGAGAGCAGGCGGTCGATGAGCAGATCAAGATGATCGAAATCAAGATCTCTCAAGGCGCCAAGCCGGGGCACGGGGGAGTTCTGCCAGCTGCAAAAATCACCCGCGAAATCGCCGAAACACGAAAAATACCGATGGGTCAGGATTGCCTTTCGCCACCCGGCCATTCCGCCTTTACGACACCCGTCGAGCTCTGTCACTATATCCAGCAACTGCGGGAATTGTCTGGGGGTAAACCGGTTGGATTCAAACTCTGCGTTGGGATGCCTCATGAATTTCTGGCGATCTGCAAGGCGATCATCAAAACGGGTATCTTTCCTGACTTCGTCAATGTCGATGGTGGTGAAGGTGGAACGGGAGCGGCCCCGCCGGAATTCTCCAACAGCATGGGCGCACCGCTGATTGAGGGACTCGTGTTTGTCCATAATTCGTTGGTAGGCTGCGGATTGCGTGACAAGATAAAAGTAGCCTGTGCCGGCAAGGTCACATCTTCGGCTCAAATCATACGCAACATTGCCATCGGTGCAGACTGGTGTTGCGCCGCCCGCGGTTTCATGATGGCGGTCGGGTGCATTCAAGCCCAAAAGTGCCACACCAATACTTGCCCGGTGGGAGTCGCAACCCAGGAGCCGAGTCGATTTCACGCGCTGAATGTTCCCAACAAGGCCGAACGAGTCAAGCAGTTTCACACGAACACAATGGAATCCTTCAATGAATTGATCGCTGCGATGGGGTTGAATGGTCCGGATGAACTTCGGCCCTATCACGTCTCGAAGCGAATTGAACCTAACAAAGTCATGACGTATGAGTTGGCTTATCGCTTTTTGAATTCGGGCGACCTGTTGGACGGACCTTGCCATCACCCCGTTTTGGCTCATGCGTGGTCAGTTGCCTCACCCGAGACATTTGCCCCGGTTGCTAATAATTGAAACCAAGCAGACCGTTCCCACGTAAATCACCGAAAGTTAAATCGTGTCTAAAAAGCGAATCATCATTCTGGGAGGCGGTTTTGCAGGGGCCAACACGGCCCTGCAGCTGGAACGAAAATTGCGCCGCCGAGAGGATGTAGAGATCGTCCTGGTCAGCAAAGAAAATTACATGGTATTTCAACCGATGTTGCCGGAGATCATTTCTGGCAATATCGGCATTCTCGATACGGTCACCCCGATCCGGCGGTTGGCTCCACGGACCGAGCTTTTTATCCGAGACGTTGAACATGTCGATATCGCAAAGCAACAGGTCACGTTATCACCCGGTTTCGAATCAGCATCCACCGTGTTGGACTTTGACCACCTGGTCGTGACTCTGGGCAATGTTACCGATTTTCGCAGAATGCCAGGGTTGCACGACCACGCGTTTCCTTTCAAAAACCTGGTACATGCATTGCGACTACGTGATCACCTGATTCGCGTGTTAAGCGAAGCTGCCATCACGGATGACCCGGCCCTCCGCAAACAATTACTGACCTTTGTTGTTGGTGGAGGTGGATTTTCAGGAGTAGAAGTTTGTGCCGAATTGAACGACTTTGTTCGAAGCTGTGCCAAGCGTTACTTCAAGATTGACCCGAGTGAAATCCGTGTCCTTCTCGTGCATGGCGGTGAAAGGATTCTCAACCGGGAAATGCCGGAATGCCTGGCTCTGTATGCCCAAAACCTACTGCAGAAGCGCGGAGTCGAATTCATTTTCAATATGTTGCTCGCTTCCGCGACACCCGAATTCGCCATCCTGGGAGATGGGCAGCGTATCCCGACAAGAACGTTGGTTTCCAGTGTCCCGTCCAGCCCTAATCCAGTCGTCCTTCGCCTTGACGTACCTTTGGATCGAGGCCGAATTAAATCCGATCTTAAGTTGCAAGTTGAAGGATTTGACAATATTTGGTCACTGGGAGACTGTGCCCTGATCCCCAATCCCAAAGAGGAAGGTTTTTGTCCGCCCACCGCGCAATTCGCAGTACGCCAGGCCAAGACTTGTGCAAACAACATTGTGGCAGCCATCGATGGAAAGCCCCAATCCGATTTTACCTTTACCGAATTGGGCAAAATGGCATCGCTTGGGCATCGGCGAGCGATTATCCGGATGTTTGACAGAGTGAATCTACACGGCTTTGTGGCGTGGATGGTTTGGCGAATGGCCTATTGGGTCAAACTCCCCGGTTTCGATCGCAAGATCAAGGTTGGCATGTCCTGGTTGATGGACATCGTTTGTGGTCGTGAGTTGGTGCAAACGGGTATGGACCAACCAACTTCATTGGTTGAAGCTCATTTTGAGACGGATGAAATGGTGGTTCGGCAGGGAGACTCAAGGACGGGTGTGTCGATCATACTGGCCGGTAAAGCTGTTATCTTAAGTGAGAGTGGAGATGGTGAACCGCAAGTCGTTGGCGAGCTGGGACCCGGAGACTGCTTTGGTGTGATCGAATTCCTGGACAAATCGTTAGCCCAGAACAGTATCCGCTGTACCGAAACACTAGATATCGTGACTTATAACCAGCAGGAATTGGAACCGCTCTTGTTGCTGCCGGAAATCCGCCGCAGCTTTGAAAATTTGCGCCCGGAGCAAAAGGAATAAATTGATGCACCAAAATGTTTGTGAAAACTTGTTGGATATTTTGGCTAATGCTGGGGTACGGCAAATTTTTGGCGTTACCGGAGATGCGTTGAATGCCTTTCTGGACGCCATTCGTAAAGACGACCGATTCGAGTGGATCGGAGTGCGTCACGAAGAGAACGCGGCTTACATGGCCTACGCGCAAGCCGAGCTGACCGGTGGAATCGGCGTCTGCGCCGGCACCGTCGGTCCGGGGGCACTGCACTTGATCAATGGTCTCTATAATGCCAAGCGCGAAGGCGCCGGAGTTGTCGCCATTACAGGTCAAGTTGCCCATAGTGAACGGGGCACCAGTTACTTTCAGGAAGTCGACCTGTGCAAGATGTTTAATGACATCTGTTCCTACCAGGCCGTTATCAACTCACCCCTGCAAATGCCACGTCTTGCCGAGATTGCGGTCCAAAAAGCGCTGATCGAGCGGAGTGTAACCCGTATCGAATTACCGATCGATGTAACAACCGCCAAGGTCACTTCACAGCACTTCATGCACCCATTGGTCATGCAACATTCCCGCGTGATCCCGATGGAAGACGAACTGGATAAAGCGGCTGAAATCATCAACAAAGGCAAGCGGGTTGCGCTTTTTTGTGGAGTGGGTTGTCGTGACGCCAAGCAGGAGGTTATCCAGCTTGCTGAAAAACTATCAGCGCCGATTGTTCATACCCTGCGGGCCAAAGACATTTTTGATTACGGTGACCCCAACGTGGTGGGACTCACCGGCCTGATCGGCAATCCCTCGGGTTACCACGCCATTTGGGATTGCCACGTGCTGGTCATGCTGGGAACCAATTTTCCATATGACGGCTTTATTCCCCACGGTATCGAAATCATCCAAGTCGATTACAAGGTTGAAAACATCGGCCGCCGGGCTCCCGTCAACGTTGGCCTGGTAGGCACCATTAAAGACACTGTTGCCAAACTTGAACCACGCGTCGAATCGAAGCAGCCTGATAAATTCCTGCCGGGGCTCCAACGCCTGAAGGACAAATGGTTGAAACAGATGGATAAGCAGGCCTCGCTGTCGCGAACCGACGAGCCATTACACCCCCAGTTGTTTGCCAAAGCGATCAGTGATCGCGCGGCGGATGACGCGATTTTCGGTGTCGACGTGGGTGAATGCGTTGTCTGGATTGCCCGGCAAGTTCGAATGAACGAGCAGCGAAGGATGATGGGATCATTCAATCATGGTTCCCTGGGGGCAGGCTTGCCCGTCACCATCGGTGCCGCCTCCGTTGACCCGAAACGCCAGGCTTGGGCATTTTGCGGTGATGGTGGATTTGCCATGTCGATGCAGGATTTTGTAACGGCCGTGCGGTTCAATTGGCCGATCAAAGTCATCGTTTTCAATAACTCGGAACTCGGTTTTGTGAAAATGGAAATGGAAGTCGCTGGACTACCTCTTTATCCGGCTGCAACCGGCCTGGTTAATCCCAATTTCGCCGAGTTTGCCAAGGCATGTGGTGGCGATGGAGTGAGGGTCGATCATGTCAACCAAATCGTTCCCGCCGTGGAAATGGCAATCGCTTCGGACAAACCGTTTTTGATTGATGCCATGGTCAGTCCAGGTGAATTGACCATGCCACCCACGGTCACGATCAAAGAGGCTTGGGGATTTGGAATTTCCAAGGTCAAGGAAGCAATCATGGGATTAAAAGGCGACCATGAGCAATGGAAGGGTTGGCGAGATGAATTCAAGGCAAACCTATAAAATATTTCAAATCGGAAATGATCAATGAACGAATTAGATAACGTGCAAGAACGAACCCAAAAAATTCCTGATTCATTATCCGGCCAAGCCCTGCTGGACTTGCCGTTGCTCAACAAGGGAACTGCATTTTCGATCGAGGAACGACATGACCTGGGATTGATGGGGCTTTTGCCACCTCGCGTCGAAACGATCGAGGAGCAAGTCGAACGTTGCTACGAGTCATTTAAACTTGAGCCAACGAATCTGGACAAACATATCTTTTTGCGCGAGTTACAGGACACCAATGAAACATTGTTCTATCGCCTGGTGCTGGATTACATCGTCGAGATGCTCCCGATCATCTACACGCCGGTGGTAGGTGAAGCGTGTCAAAAATTCAGTCACATTTATCGACGCCCACGAGGTTTGTTCATCTCGTATCCAGAGCGAGACGACATGGATGAGATCCTGGCCAATTGTGCTCTGGACAACGTCGAGGCGATCGTCGTCACCGACGGCGAACGAATACTGGGACTGGGTGATCAAGGTGCCGGCGGGATGGGAATCCCGGTCGGTAAGCTTTCACTGTATACCGCAATCGGCGGCATCGACCCAACAACGACACTGCCGATCATGCTGGATGTTGGCACCAACAACCAAGACCGATTGAAGGATCCCAATTACATCGGCTGGCGGCATGAGCGGATAACGGGTGACGACTACAATCATTTCATCGAGACGTTCGTATCGGCCATCATGAAGGCGTTTCCCGATGTCTTGTTGCAATTTGAGGACTTTGCGTCCCGAAATGCCTCTCCGATCCTGGCCAAGTATCGCGACCGTCTCTGTACGTTTAATGACGACATCCAGGGGACAGCAGCCGTCACCACCGGAACGATCCTGGCAGCAGCAGCCCTCACTGGCAGGAAACTGGATGACCACCGTATCGTCATGCTGGGTGCCGGTTCAGCGGGTATCGGGATCAGTAATCAACTCGTTGCGACGATGGTTGCAACCGGCATGAGTGAAGCAGAAGCACGATCCCGTTTTTTCGTCATTGACAGCCATGGATTGATTCACGACGGTCGATCCGGCCTGGCTCCCTACAAAGTTCCATTTCAACAAAAGCTGGCAGATCTCGCTGACTGGAAACGTACCGAGGGGGATGAAATCAGCTTTGCAGATACTGTCAAAAATGCTCAACCGACCATTTTGGTCGGGGTCACCGGACAGCCTGGGGTTTTTACAGAAGATATCGTTCGGGAAATGGCCTCCCATTGTGATCGGCCCATTATTTTCCCGTTGTCCAACCCAACCTCTCGCTGCGAGGCCGATCCTCAGGACCTAATCAACTGGACCGAGGGCAAGGCGATCATGGCAACCGGCAGCCCCTTTGATCCGGTGCATTACGACGGCCGCGATTTCCCCATCGCGCAATGCAACAACAGTTACATTTTCCCAGCTATGGGTCTTGGAGTTCGGGCGGCCAACGCTCGAAGGGTAAGTGATGAAATGTTCATGGTAGCCGCCATCGCCCTGAAAGAATTTTCGCCAGCCATGGAAGATCCTCAAGGCGAACTGTTGCCACCGCTTGAGGATTTGCGAAAACTGGCTCGTCACATCGCAATTGCGGTTGCCAAAAAAGCGCAGGAGCAAGGGCTGGCCGACAAGACCAGCGCGGAGGATATCGAGCGACGCGTCGATGAAAAAATGTGGCGGCCAAGCTACTCTACATTAATTCGAAATAAGTAACATTCATCATTCATCACCGTTTAAGTTAAGTTCGAGACCAAAACACTCTGACCGCAGGGAGTAGCTGAGATGACCTTTGATATCATGCAATATGAACCGGTAGGTGACAAAAAGAATTCCGACTTCTTTAACGAGTATCGTCTGAAGATCTATGACCGGCGCGAGTCCAGCGGCGTCAATGATCTGCTGGGGAACATCCGGGCGCTGGCCGTCCAGGTGGACGCCGGGGACGGAATGGCCTACATGGAAGAACTCTACACGATGACGCCCTACAGGTTTTCGGCTGCCTACAGGAGTGACACCCATAATATCTATATCCTGACCACGAATCCCGATTATCCAAGGTTCATTTTACTTGAACCACTCGACCCCGATTACGAGGATGACCTGCGCCGGATGAACATGATGTATCCGCTGGCCAGTGCAAAACCGAACGCCCGATATGTGGGGGAAATTTTCCATACCAAAGACATGGCCGAAACCCGCAAGGTGCTGGAATCGCAGAACATTCGTTTTCACTACCCCGGTGAAACAGAAAACGCATTTTATGCCAATGAACATTTCTGGTTTACGTTCCCTTCCGATTTCACTTTTAATCGAATTGGCTACACCAGTTGTGACATGGAAGACTACGACGAACTGCAATTGGGCAAGCGATTCGATCTGACAGAAGAACAACTATCGGTGCTGAATGCGCATGATGCGGTCGTCCGCGAGCTGGGCATCCCGGAATTGTTGAAAGGTGTCGACCATATGGCGACACGAATCCTTGCCGGGGAGCGCGAAGACGCGATCCTTGAGTTCCTGACCATGTCGAATTATTACTTCTGGGGCGCCTACAACATTTCGGAAATGAATTCGTCTACCAACGTCAACCGGAATCACCATGTCACTGATGACAAGCAATCGCCGGCCAAGGTTTTTACTGCCAACAATACGGCCTCATTCATCAACTCGTTTGAAAACCTGCCAATGCCAACCGAGGATTTTGTCCGCAACTATGGTCGGCGGATGCACCATATCGCCTACGAAGTCACTGACGGCGACCATTCGTCGGGCATGAAGAATGTTGATTACGTCGTCGGTGAATTGCATAAATTGCAAATCCCCTTCCTGGCGCATGTCGTCGGCGAATGTAAAGACACACCCGATTTAAAGCAGATTTTCTCGAAACATTCAAAGTACTCGATCCTGATCACGGAGTACATTGAACGGTGTCATAAGTTCAAGGGTTTCTTTACCAAACAAAATGTCGCCTCGCTAACCCAGGCTGCCGGCAACGACGAACGATATGTTCACGGGCAGGTATTTGACTAAACGACCTGAAGCCGACATTCTTGGTTTCAGCCGCTGTAATGACTTGATCATGAAACAGGGCTAGCGAGAACACTCTCGGCGGCTTACCCACAGCCGCAAGCGGGGATCTGGTTTTCGCTACTCTCGTTCTGGTACAACCTGCGGCTGCCATGGCCCCCGTTTTGGCTCGGGAAATACCAAATTGCGACGCCCCACGAAGTTCAACAATAAACCCATCATGGATGCGATCACCTTGGCTAACCATGGCGACAGTCCGATACTGGCCAACAGGGTAGTCGCCAAGACATCCACTAGGCCAACCAATAGAACCACGGCAAAATAGATTAACAGTTCTACCCCAGTCCTCCATCGAGCGCCATGACGGAACAACAGCCAAATACACAACAGGTAGTTGACAACGGCTGCCAACAAAAAGGCAATTGATGCAGCTGCAACCAGCCAACCCGTCGTTGCCAACAGGAGTCCAAAGACGGCCA
>JABACA010000180.1 GCA_014237975.1 Mariniblastus sp.
GGTAATATGTTTGCTGTTCAAATTAAAAGAATCGAACTCGTATCGAAAATCAGGTACGACTCAGACCACCACCGATAAATAACCACGGCGAGTTTTGCATCGACCATCCTGGTCAAGGAAAAACCACGGTTGACACCGTGGTTTTTTTTATGCCTGCTGCCCGATCAATTATTCATCTCGTCGATCCACCACGCATTCCACGGTGTCGGTGTGGCTGCGGATTGACCGGTCCCCTGCCCCAGCTCGCCTGGATTGGCAAAGAAGCGGATTCCGCTGCAGGAGAAAAAAAACAGGTGATGTCCCGCCTGGCAACGAAAGTGTTCCCGTCGTCTTTCCCGTTGCGGGATTCGTAAGGGATCTCGAACAAGATGGGAACGCACCTGCCGTAAACGGGCGGCATAAATGGATCCCAGTTGTCGATTATTCGGCAAGCTTGGCCATCTCAGTGGCAATGGTTTTTAAACTTTTGGGCCACTGCTCGAACGTCGTGCTCTTGGCCCAGGGGATCTGGGGAACCGTAATTCCTTCGACGAGTGAACCGGTTGGCTGAGCGTAGATAAATTGCACGTTGGCCTGTCCATAGGTCGCCGCCAAACTCTTGGCATAGGTTTCCATTTCGACGGCATAGTCGGCGGGTGTGTATCCAATATTGTCCTGGGAAGGGACCCAGATGACGCCAGCCACGGCCATCGGGGTCAGCGGGCTGACACACCAGTTGTAAGCGTAAGTCGGTATCATATCCGATTTGACAGTGCTGCTTTTGCCAGCCTCCGGAAATGCGGGTCCAGCCAGGGGTGCGGCCTGGGACAGGTCGGCGGCTTGCTGGTTGGCCTCGACGATCGTTTTGACAAATCCTTTGACTTCCTTGACATGACGGTCGACCGCCGTTTTGGCAATGTCGGTATTGGGGTACTGCAGGAACAGTTGATTAAGGCGATCGCCGAGCGCTGGATGATCGATATCTTTTACACCGTTAAACGAGGTCCACGAGAGGGGCGATGCCATTTGCCGGTTGCGTCCACCGTGACCGGAGGACATCGTAATAAAACCTTGTGGTATTCCCTTGCGGTTCAGCATTTTTGCAAATTGATAGGCGAACATGGTGACGCCCTGTTCCGGCTCTGAATAATCTGCCGACATCCATGAAGAACGGTATTTTCCACCACCCGTCTCGAACTTGCGTTTTCTGGGTGTGGGAAATGAACTCGCCGCCGTCTTTCTTCTGAATTCTCGAACCAGCGGCATCGCCTCGGGAATATTCGCATCCTTATCACGCAGGTCGTAGGCCCACTCGCCATTAAGCAGCGTAGAGCCCGTCAGGTACCAAACGTCACCCACAAGAATATTGTTGACCGTCCTGCTGTGCCCATGGCTCGCTTCGACGTTTAAGGAGATCGGCTCGAGCGAAGCTTTTCGGGCGGGAAATTCGACGGACCATTGTTGCAGATCGTTGGCAATGGCGGTTCGAGTGACATCGCCCAGGGTAACCGTTACCTGCACGCCCTGGTTGGCGTGACCCCAAACGGGAATCACCTTATCCCGTTGGATGATGGCACCGTCTCGAAAATATTCCACGACTTGCAAAATGGGGTAGTTGGGGTCGGTGTATTGGGCATACTTCGCCTTGATCGCTGCCACCTTTTCCAGGTCGTCTTCTTCAAAGATGAACTCACCCTCAACCGCCGCAAACGGAGTGGCGGGCAAACCGGCCTGGTTATAAAGGTTCGAATTTTCCGGTACCCCACTGTAGGCGTATTGAACGCCCACTGGCTGGGGAACATTGTTGGATGTGACAACCACCGTCTGACCGACAATGGTCGCTTTGGCAGCGTGCCATTTTTTGTCCGGCCCGCAAAGACGAAAATGATTCAGTTGGCTGCCTGGAGTTGGTTTGGCCGGTTCAACGAACTTGCCCGGTTCGCGGTAATCTTTGGCCATGCCTTTATTGGCAACCGCCAGGCCACCGTACAAACTGTCCGGCTCAAACGACACGATGACGCGGTCACCCTGGACTTGATAGCCACTGTAGATGGGGCCGGTAAAAGGGATCTCCTTGCCATACTGTTGGGCTAAGGCCCAACGGGCCATTCTCATGCCAGGATGCAGTTTGTTGTAGTAATGAATTCCCTGCGGTCGGGCAGAATTAAGGTCCGACTGAACCACCATCCCGACATGGGTTCGGTTGTTCATGAAAAACTGGTGTTGGGCCTGGCGAATGTCGGCAAACCCAACGGCGTCCGGGTCGGGAGAACCATAGCACTGCATTTGAGTGAAATAGAATGGCATCTCTGGCATGCCCCAGGCATCTCGCCAGCCGCGAACCAGGGCTTCCATCCGTGCAGCGTAAATTCTGCCATCGCCGGAGTTGCTCGTTCCCTGGCACCATATCGCGCCGCGAATCGCGTACGGAATCACCGGGTTGATCTTGCCGTTAAAGAATTGCGAGGGACCCCGCCACATGCCGGCAATGCCGGGCAAACTTGGACGGGCAGGTAGTTTACCGCCGGCTACCGCGGCCTTGCCTGCCACGTCTTGCCAACCTCTTAAATCCTCGATGTACTGATCGAAAGCCCTGGTTCCCTGGTGAGTCAGGGGGTCGGCATTGCGAATCAGGTCTGCATCGGTGGTGAGCTGTGGATGGTTCTCGATCGCTTGACGCTGGGTAAAGGCTTCGATCCGGGTATTGCTGTGAGCACTCAGCAGTATGCCGATTGGCATATCGAGTTCTTTGTAAAGTGCGTCGGCAAACGACAGCGACAAGGCCGAAAAATTCCCTGCGCTTTTGTGCGTCTTCCAGCCGCCATCCGATGTGGCTTTTTTCTGTTTATTGATAGCCGATACCGTATTGATGCTGATCTCACGAATCGGAATGTCGACCGGAGAGGTGGCAATTTCCTTGGCAAGTTCGCCGCACATGCTTTTATTGGCGACCCAAACCATATTGGATTGACCCGATGAAAACCAAACCTCACCGACCAAAACATCTTGCAGACGAATGGTTTCATCCCGATTGTTGGTCACCGTCAGGGAGCGTGCCTCGCGTGAAGCGGGCAGTGGGTCGAGCTTCACCATCCAGTCGCCATGCTTGTTGGCGGTGGCCGTTTTGGTTTGCCCGGCAAATTCAACCGTGACCTGGGCCCCCGCTGCATCAAAGCCCCAAACCGGAACCTCCGCCTGTCGTTGTAATATCATGTGGTCGGTAAAAGGAACGGCCAGTTCCAGCTTCTGTTCAGCTGCCGTGACGGCAGTCAGCGAAAACATTACGAACAAGACAGAAACGGTCGTCGGTCTAAAAACCATGATGGCTGATCTTCCTGGTAAATGGACTGCGGTACTGCGGCCGAGCCGCAGGTTAGTATCAAAACGCGTGCCTGGTATGCCAGGTTGCCTCTCGTCTAATTTTTCGGCTTGGCAACGAGCAATGATGGCAGGGGTTCATGAATGGGTAAATGGTTACAGTTTCGGACCGTGCCATCCAGTCCCATAAAACGAGCGGTTCGTATGACGATTGGTTCCGACAGAATTTCGGTCATTTAATTTTAGCGGCAGGGGGAATTTTTTGCTCCTCCAACAGCAGGCTGAAGTGCCCCCGTGGTGGTTGAATGCCCCTTCTTGGATGGTTGTATCGCAAGAAACTGGTGGCGGCGATGGTCACTTTACCCGATTGGAACTCCGGCAGGAAATCGTCGTAGATATGTGCTCCGCGAGGCTGACCACCCTGTCGGACCGCGACGCCCGTGTTCGATTCCGCCAGCAATTCCCCATTAACGTAGATCGCAAAACCTTCGCCCGAATTCACATGGGCCGAGCCGCCAACCACGATTCGGTAACGGTGCCCCTCCTTCAGCGGTGGGAGATCGAACGTGCCGCGGACCAGGAGGATTTCATTCTCCCACAGCGATTCAGGTTTTTCACCACAGCGACAGAAAGCTGCGTTACAGGTCTCTGACAGTGGTGCCAGTTTGCCATCGAGCTGCCCGAACGGTTGACCGCCATGCTTCCAGCCCGCTTGAGTTGCGTCGAAATCCGCCGCGAACCAATTCGCCATGGGCGAAGGATACGTTACCTTGCGGTAGCGGTTGCCTTTTTCGATTGGCAGAGTTTCGGGCGGATCGAAACTGTAATAGTTCCATTGAACGTCGTCGAAATCCGGACCGAACGGGCGCCATTCGTAATCGTCGATGCCAGCCGTGCGGTAGCAATTAACCAGGCCGTACATGGAGCCTCGCAAAAATTGATTCGCTCGTGTTGGTCGTTGGCCAGCCGCTTCTGCTTGCAGGGCCTTTTGGTAGCGTGGGTTGGCCACGTACGAGGCTGCGATGCCGTCGAGGATGATTGGCCTTAACGCTTTTTGCCCGATTGCTTTTTGTTCATCCGTGGGCTCGGCGGTTGGCTGCTTGGCAATACGCTTGGGCCGCGCGGGTTGCGGAAGCGATTTCGCGGTGCCGCCCTGTAATCGGACCATTGCTCGACCGAGTGCATCGCCAATCAGCAGGTAAGTCTCGGCGTTACGGTTGTAGTGGTAGTCCTCTCCCTTGGGTGATTCGTCGACTTCGCGCCAGAAGCTGCGGGTGTCGACCGAGGTCACGGTACCGTCGTACCCGGGATGTTGTTTTTCGTCGCCAACCGCCATTTGCGCCTGCAGAATTTTTAAAAATTTGTCCTGCATGTTTTGTCCGCCGAACCCAACGGTGGCAACCACGACCGGTAATTTCGGCTGCTTAAACTCTTGGCGGACATCGTCGATCAGGTTGACCAGGTTTTTTTCGTAATCCGCAATCGACTGCTCGTCAAAGCTGTCCTTGTGACCCTGGAACCAGGCAAAGCCGGCGATTTCATAACCTTGGCCCTGGTAACCGGGAACAACCTTGTCGATGTTTTCCAGCGTCTTGCGAACTCCTTCGACCATTAGACGGTACTCGGCCGATTCAAACTCGCTGTCGGGATCCGTTCGTCCGCTCGAAGGGGGGCGAAAATCGAAACCGAGCGAGCGATTTCCCTGCGCCGTTTTGATCAGCAGGACCTGCTCATCATGAAAGGTGCCCATCACATGTCCGAATCCAAGTTCCGGTCCAAGCGTGTTGCCGTTTGACGTGGCGCTCAACGGTGAACCTTGACCGTCTTTGGCCAACCGGGCCTCCTGGAAGTAAACGTCATTGCGGACTGTCCAATTGCCATCTTGATCAACCAGCCAGGGGAATTTTCCATCCCGCTTGACCACCGACTCGAGATCGCCATTTCCCAACAAGTCGGTCTTTTGCATCCAAAACCTGGGCGGGGCGCCGCTGAATCCAGAGAGCTGGAACGCGTACCGTTTGCCCGGTTCGAGGGTCACCTCCTGTTTGACCGGTGCGCTGCCAGCATCCCGCCGATAGACTTCATTGCCGTCGAGCCGCATCACGCAATTGGAATGGTCGCCGAAACCGCAATGCAACTGGTAGACTCCCCCGCGGGGCACCTCGAGCCAGCCATTGGCAACCGGTTTTTCTGTTGACGTACCGTCGGGACCGAAAACCTGCAATGGCAGGATGTTATAGTTGCCGACCTGATAGATTTGAAATGGGCCAGTCGGAACAGCCGGATCGGAGCTGAGGTAGACCCCGTCGTAGATGTTCTTTGCCCCGCTGAGGGCGCCCATCCCAACCATGTTGGATTGGCCAGCCAGAATGTAGACCTTGACCGGTTTGGTGGCGTCACCCGGTTGGCCGTCTGGGTCGGGCAGTCGAGGTGGAACGTCCGAAAAAACGGGAAGGGTTAACAGCAGTATTGAGAACGTGATCCATGGCGTTTGTGGTTTCATATTGCATTCCGTCTGGTGATGAATGGCCTCATAAAAATGTGCCGCCAAGGCGAATCCGGTATCACGGGCGCTGTGTGGTTGCCTGTTTTTCCAAAACGTACCACCTCGAACGCCAGTCAGGTTTATTGCGAGTGCTGAAGCCACCTGACTCGACGAACAGGTATTCAGTCTGCCCCACCTTTTTCAGCTTCATCTTCAGCGCCTGATAACGGTTCAGGTCCATCAAGGTATCACCAGACCAGGCCCAGGTCGTTTCGCTAGTCTGGCCGCCGTTTCGTAATGAGATGGTGGAGAATGGCGCGTTGCGGACAGGCCCAAGTTTTTTGGTTGGATCAAACTCGGAGATCTCGGTAACCTGTGCGATCAGCTTCCAACTGCCGTTGATATTCGAATTCGGGACAAACTTGCCATCGTAACGAAAACGGTTTTCGTTGGGGTCGTTTTCCGCGACCTCCGGGTCCTGCTTTGCCTGCCAGTTGGAAGAGAGCATCGGCACGACCTTGGCGGACTGGAACACGAGTCGATCGCCCATCGGCGGTAGTTTCTGCTCGTCGAGATGGATACTTATCTTGCCTTGGGGTATGCGGCTGGACGGCATGGTGCTGTATTTGTCGTTGTTGCGGAGGAAGGTCTTGACGGCGATCGTCACCTCACCCCGTCGGAAATCTTCGAGGAATTCCTGGGTGATGTAACCGCCCTTGGGTCGACCGCCCGATCCTCGGCCACCACCTTGTTTGGCTTCGACCAACTCCTTGCCATTGATGTAGATCAAATGTCCGCCGCCAGCGCCCACATGTTCACCCGACTTGACCCGCAAGCGGTAGCGGTGGCCCTCTTTGATCGGCGGGATCTTGAAGGTGCCTTGCATGAGCAGGACTTCCTTCTCCCACAGGGTCTTGATCGGGGTCGCACCATAGCAACCGGGTCCCGTGCAGCCGGCCGAACATTTCGTAATAGGGCGGTCGGGGATTTTTCCCTGGTAATTACCAAACGGACTTTTGCCCGTTTTCCATCCGGCGCTGGTGGAATCAAAGTTGGCCGTAAACCAGTTTTCCATTCCGGCAGGCAGCGTGACTTCACGATAACGCGTGATGAGTTGGTCAAAGGGGACCTGTTCGCTGGGTATCGGGTCAAAGCTGTGGTAAGACCAATTCGCGTTGCGGAGGTCGGCAAACATATGCCATCCGAATTCGTGCTGGCCGGCCCGTTGGTAGAGGGCTGCCAATTCGTCGATCGGTTCGCCGCGGCCGCCTGGCCATTCCGACTGGACTGTTTGGTCGCCTAACGGGTACAGCCGCTGGCGGTTCCGGCCGACGTATTCGGGGATGAGTTCTTCTACGATGATCGGTGTGATCGCCCGTTTCAGCTCGGGACCAAATTTGCTCGAGTCGGCGGCCAGGAAAATCTGCTTGTAGGGCAGGATTTCGTCGGGGTATTTCTCACGGGCAATCTGATAGAGCACGTCGAAGCCGCCGGGCACATCGGCCAGCGAGGCGGCGATCGCTTCGAGATGGTAGTCGTAAGTCGGTCTCAGGTTTTGCCCGGCGGGACTCGTCTTCTGTCCGGCGTATCCGGTGTAGGTCTCTTTCAAGGTTTCGGTTGCCAACTGCTGCACCGCGGGTCCGGCTGCCTTGATCCTGGCCCGAATGGCAGGTGCAAAGCCATGAGTCACGGAGACTCGCTGGTTATTCCTCACCAGCTCCCCCATCGCGGGAAGCACCTTTTGATAGCAGCGCTCGTCCGCCGCCACGGGGGTCAATGCGGTCAAGGCTGCGTTGCGCAGCCAGGCCTCCTCGTGTTGCAGGTAAGGCAGCAGTAGATCGACCAGCGGTACGATCTGGTCGGGCGAACCTCGGCCGATGAGCTGGATAGCGGCGTCTTTGATCCACCAGGATTCTTGCGGGTTCCTGACCGCCGCGACGGCAAGGTCGAAAATCTCCGGCGTCAGCAGATCGGTGCGGTGCAAGATGGCTCCCAACATGGCCCGGCGTATACGCGGATCCTGGTGTTGCAGGAACTCCATCATCAGCGCCGGGCGGACGTTTCCGCCACTCGTCTTGCGACCTAGGTAACCGGAATTGATGCCCAACACCTTGAAGGCGGCAATATTGCGGATATTAAAATCCGGGTGCCGCATGGTTTGACGAATCTGGTCGTCGCTCGGTTGATCGGGTCCATGGAAACGGCGAAGGAAATGCAGGCTCGAATCTTTGGCCAACGTCTCGCCCGACAGGTCCTGCTTTTTGCCGTGGTCATCCGGAACTGCCTCGAGAGAGAGAAAGTCGTCGTCCGCATCGGTGCCCCACGGCTGTTGGGGCAGTGAATACGGCTTGGAAAATTTGCTCCGTGGTGCGCCGGCGATGCGGAGATGCTTCCGCGGAATCGTGTAGGCCAGCGGGAAGGCGACTCCCCACAGCTCTTTGTCATAGCCCGCCCCGCCCAGAATGCCGAACGAACCATCAAAACGTCGTGACAGGTCGTAGTGCCACTGGCGGTTGTTCATGAACTCGCGATACTGTTGCGGTTTTTTATCATACAGCAGCCCCATGGCGGCGCTTCGCCAGATCTCGCCGATGCCACCGCCCGTATGGCCGTGCAGCATAAAGGTCGTGGTGTAAAAACTTTGCATGGCACAAACGTCACGCGCCTTGGCATAGACAGAGTCCTCGCCATTGGGTGTCAGTGCGGCGGCCGCTGCCATAGCGATGGCCAGCTTGCCGTTCTTGCCATTGTCGACAAATCCGGTAAACGGCCGGTTGTCGCCGTACGGATTGTTGCCCCGGCCAGCGTAACGATAAAAATGTCTTAGCGCGCGATGCAGGGTGCGATCGGGAACGTTCGCTCCGCATTCCTTGGCCAACAACAGGAAGGTCAGCACATGGGTTCCGGCCGCGTTGAGATGTCCGGAGCCGTATCCGGTGAGAGCCGATCCCCGACCGGCCCAGGCATCGTTATGTTGTGTCTTGGCCGCGCTGTCGACCCACTTCTGAATGTTGGCCAGAATTTCCTTGTCGCCCGTACGCAGGTAACACTCGGTGAGCGGAATTCCACCATAACCAATGTACCAGGGATACCTGTGAGGTTTGGCATTACGGGCCCATTCCCGGACCACCTCCAAGTCCTTGTCTT
>JABACA010000181.1 GCA_014237975.1 Mariniblastus sp.
ATAGCGGATATTAACCAGCAGTAAACCACAAACCCACAAACCCCGTTTTGGCCCATCGATCATGAACCCTGAAGAACTGGTGATTGTCCAAGTTTACGAGTTTGAAGACGAAGCCCATCTCGCGCGGTCGGTGCTGGATGCCGACGGAATCGATTCCAAGGTCTTGGGATCGGAAACGGCCGGCTTTGGCGGCCTCACCAATGCCGCCTCGTTTCAACTTGTGGTTCAAAAAGACCTGTTTGAACGCGCCAGGGACTTGCTTGAAAATGCCGAATCGGACGACGTCAAGGAATCCGTACCGGCCTGGAAATGCAAATGCGGTGAAGAAGTAGATGAAGGGTTCGCCATTTGCTGGGCCTGCGGTTGCGACTGGTCGGGACCACCTGAAGCCTGAAAGCCTGGCGACGGCATCCATCATTCCAGGTATCCCACTCCGGCCAAGCCGATTGCCAGGCAGAAAAAACGACCGCCTTAAAACTTCCCGGCCTTGTCTCGCTGGTCTTCCCCGCTCGACTCTACCCCTGTCCCGGTCTCCTTGGTTTCGGGCTCCACCGCAGGTATGACAGTTGGCTTCGTTTCAACCTCGGCCTTGTTTTGGAAGTCCTTTTTTTGTTGTTCCACCATCGATCGAACGTCGGCCAACAACTGTTTTGCATCGTAGACAATGCCATCTTTGATGGTCCATCTAACACCACCGACCCGTCCCGGCTCGCCCGTCTCATCATCCAGCCGCACCGCGCCATTGCCATAGAGCACCTTGAAATTTTTCAGCGGGTTCTCATCAATCAACACCATATCGGCCAGTAAACCGGTGCGGACAACCCCGAACTCGATCGGTTGCCGCGTTGGTTCATGCAGTGTCATCGCTCCGTTCATCGTCGCGGACTGGATGACTTCCAACGGATGGAAACCGGCTTCCTGCAACAACTCGAATTCTTCGATGTAACCAAACCCGTAGGTGTCATAGATGAAACCGGAATCAGCCCCGGTGGTAACCCGGCCCCCCATATTCTTGTAGTCGTTGATCAATTGCATCCATACGCGATAGAAATTCCGCCAAGCGACTTCGTCCTCGGTCGTCCAGTAGAACCAATAGGAACCATGATTCTTGCGACTCGGTTCAAAGAACTGCATGAGAGAGGGTAAGGTGTATTGGTCATGCCATTCGGCCGTCCGCGCCCTCATCAAGTCACGTCCGGCGGAGTAAATCGTCATGGTCGGGTCAAAGACGGTCCCCCGTTCCAGGTGCTCCTGGAGATATGCTTTCCACTCGGGGCTGCCGGGCGGGTGGATCTTGTCCCACAGCCGGGCCACCTGGCCAAACCGGTCCTGTTCGTTGTTGTAGTTGTGGTCCAGTGGCCAAGGTTGTACCACGTTGTCTTTTAACAGCGCCTCAAAATGACCGTAATAATGCGTGACGGTTCCCAACCCCAACCGAGCCGCATCCATCGCATTCATTTGGGCAACCCCGGTTTGGGCAAGATGCGCGGTCGACCCCAAACGCAAACGATTCGCTTCGGAGAGCAGGGCGCTCATGATCTCGGGGCGAAAAGCGCCCAGCTTTAAACCCTCGATACCCTGGCCGGGCGCAGCTTCTACCCACAGCCTCGCCTCCTCGGGAGTCTGCAAATTGCTGGGCGGTCTTTGGTAATTAAAAATCCTCGGCGCCACGATTTCATTATTGGCACTGCGCTCTTTCTCGCTGAGAACCCATTCGTTGTTTCCATACAGGGGAACACCGCGGACGGTGGTGACCCCATGCCCCATCCAAAGCTTGTAAACGTATTCCGCATCGGGAGCTTTTTGCCGAGAGCCCAAGTGGGCATGCATATCGATAAAGCCCGGCAACAGATACATGCCCTCCGCATCAATCACATGGTCGGCATCCTTGGGAACCCGTCCCCTGCTGATTCGATCGATCCGGTTCTGCTTGACAATGATATTGACCGGCCCACGGGGCGGAGCCCCCGTTCCGTCAATCAGGATACAATCCTTGATCACCAGTGTTTCAAACGGCCCAAGTCCCTCCCCCTCCAGGCGATCGGGAGCCGGATTCAATTCTCCCTGCGAACGGGCGATCTGGGGGAAACTAAGGAACAACCCGAGCATTGCCAATAGGCCAAGAGACCAACCAATGCGGGTAGGGTAATAACGTGTCAGCATCAGACCTGCCTCAAAAAAACAACGATGGTGTGCCATCCCAATCTAGTTGGCGCTGCTGGAGAACACAATCTTGGAAACGATCAACCGCTGGCCACATTTACCAGCCAATCGCCAGAAAAATCAAACGTCCGAGTTCCCCCCAGCCGATTTCCGATCCTGCAACTCCCCCTCCAGTCCGGGAACGTCGGCAACGCCGGCCGGGACACGAAAATTGGCCCCCTCGAAATCACCTCCGATCGGTTCGTACTTTCCTCCCAGATGCTCTGACAAAAAGGCCTCGGTCACCGCAAAAAAGGAGATCTTGTTGGCCGGGCGATCAAAACCATGGCCCTCTTCCGGGTAGAGTAGATAGGTGACGGGAATCCCTTTTTCCTGCATGGCCGCCACCACCTGATCCGATTCTGCCTGCTTGACCCTCGGATCCTGGGCACCTTGCCCGATCAACAGTGGCCGGCAGATCTTATCGACATGGAACAGCGGTGAACGGGACTTCAGGAAATCGCGCCCCTCCGTGGTAGTAAAATCACCCACCCGCTGTTGCATCAAAGGCATGATGGGCATCCAGTAAGGGGGTGGATTCTCCATCAGGCTGATCAGATTGCTGGGCCCGACAATATCGACACCACAGGCAAACGTCTCCGGTGTAAAGGTCAATCCCACCAGTGAAGCGTAACCTCCGTAACTCCCTCCGACGATGGCGATCTTGTCCGCTATGGCAATCTTCTGGTCGACCGCCCACTGGACTGCATCCACCAGATCGTCATGCATCTTGCCAGCCCACTCGAGATTGGCCGCATTGATGAAGTCCTTTCCCAAGCCGGTCGATCCACGGTAGTTAACCGACAGTACCGCATAGCCTCGATCGACAAGCAACTGATGCAGTGAATTGAATCCCCAGAAGTCCCGCGCCCAAGGCCCTCCATGCACCAGTAGCACCATCGGCAACGGTTGAGCGGGTCGGCCCGTCTCCTGCGGATCTGATTCCACGGGCAGGCTCAAGTAACTGACCAGGTTCAGGCTGTCACGGGATTGAATGATTACCGGATGCATTCTGGCCAGTTCGACCTGTTCCAGTTCCGGCCGATCCGTGAACAGAAAATGCGCGTCCCCCGCTTCTGGCAAATAGGTGTAAAAACTGACCGGACCATTGTCTGCTGCGAAAGCCACCGTCCAGATGGCGTCGTCGCGAGACCGACTGGTCACCTCAATTTCACCTTCGTGAACCTTGGCCAGCTGTTCGAATGCTCGCTTTATCTTCGGTTCCAGGAATTCATGTTTTTCTCGATCATAGGTGTAAGAAACGGCCTCGATCGTCTTTTCGGTGGGATGGGTCATAATCCCATCAATATCGGCCTGGTCACTGGCAAACACTAACGATTCCTCGCCCGTATCCAGCTTGACCTTCTTGAGGGCTGACGTATTTCGTCCCCGGCTATCGAGCAGGTACAGCCATTGGCCCGTCTTGTCCAAGCCGACCGGGCTCGTCGTCAAAACGTCCTCCGAGCCAATGGTCATCAGCGGTGACCAACCCACTTCCGCTTCGGCATCTGGGCGAAACAGCATCATTTCACTTTGGGGCGTGAAGGCGACAGCCAAGCGGAGCTGAAAATCGTCGTCCGCCACAAAGCCAACAAACTGGTCGTTCTGCTCGACAAGCTCTCTGCCGCCGGTCTCTACGTTGATCCGATAAACATCATGAAACCAATGCTGATCCCGATCATTAATTCCTGCCAATATTTCGGCAGGATATTTTGAACTGACATGAACGACTTGGGCTGCAATTCCCTGGAATGGTGTCAGATCGATCACCTCGTCACTTTCCAGGTCAACCGAGTACAAGTGATAATCCTCATCCCCATTATTGTCCTGCAAGAACAAAACATGTCGGTTGGTATGCGACCAGAAATACTGATTGATACCAGTCGTCCGGTCCTGGGTAACGACGCGCGGTGATTGGAGATCGTCAACAGGCACAACCCAAACATTCATGACGCCCTCGCTGGGCGCCCGATAGGCCAACCATTTCCCATCGGGACTGATGCGAGCAGTCGAACGTTCTGGATTACCAAACAATGTTTTTCGAGGAATCATTTCTCTTGCTCCACGTGAGTCAATCACGGCCAGGTCCATTCTCCTCTTCAATGTAAGCTGCAGGCACCAAACGAAACAGCGGTCAGATGTATTTCTACGGTTCCAAACGAGAAAATGTCTGGCAGTCGCCCACTCCATTAAACAGGTTTAATCGCTCAAGTAAAAAATCATGGCATCGCGGTTCTTTGTTACAATACAGAACTGCGAACGGTCGCGACCTCGACTCTCTGACGATTCACCAGTTTACAGACTGAACCCAAATGCAATCACTCAACTACAAAATTACCGCCGCTGTTTTACTGATTGCGATCACGGTAGCCGGATGGACACCGTTTACCACGTTTGCCAATCAACCCAACATCCTGTTTATCTATCTTGATGATTTTGGCTGGCGCGACACGGCTTACATGGGTTCGGACTTTTACGAAACCCCGCACCTCGATCGGCTGGCTCGGGGTGGGATGATTTTTTCAGATGCTTACTCATGTGCGGCTAACTGCGCCCCTGCGCGAGCCTCTCTTTTGTCAGGCCAATACACTCCCCGCCATGAAATTTTCAATGTGGGAACCAACCCTCGCGGCAGTGCCAAACACCGCCGCTTGGAACATATCGCCGGAACTAAAACCTTGTCGCCCCGCATCAAGACCTGGGCCAAACAGCTGCAGGCTGCCGGATACCGCACCGCAACGATGGGAAAATGGCATCTCAGCCAGGACCCGTTGCCGTATGGATTCGATGTCAACATCGGGGGTAGTCACTCCGGTGGCCCACCCAAAGGGTACTACCCGCCCCACGGTAACGTGCCGGGCCTACAGAACGCGCCTGCCAACGAGTATGTAACCGACCGACTGGCCAGTGAAGCGATCAAGTTCATCGAGTCCAGCAAGGATCAACCGTGGTGCCTCTACCTGACCCACTTTGCGGTACATACTCCGATCCAGCCCAAAAAGGAACTGATGAAAAAGTACCAGGCCAAACCGCCGGGCGCGTTACACGACAACGAAAAAATGGCAACCATGATTCAGGCGGTCGATGATGGTGTTGGCCGGATCATGAGCAAGCTGGACGAGCTGAAATTAACGGATAAGACCGTTGTACTTTTTTACTCGGATAACGGTGGCTATGGTCCAGCAACCGATATGGCACCGCTGAAGGGATACAAGGGAACCTATTACGAAGGGGGAATCCGTGTCCCTTTTTTCGTCAATTGGCCAGGTGTCGTAAAACCGAACCAGACCAATTCCGAGCCGATCACCGGCGTCGATCTGTATCCCACCCTGTGTGAAATTGGCGGAGCCAAATTGCCAACCAACCAGCCGCTGGACGGAATCAGCCTTGTGCCGCTGTTCGAGGGACAGCCTTCCCTGGCTGAAACACGCTCACTGTTCTGGCATTTCCCGACCTACCTGCAATCCTATGCCCAAGTCCATGACGAACAGCGCGATCCCCTGTTTCGCACGCGACCATGCAGTGTCATTCGGCACGGCCAATGGAAACTTCACCAGTATTTCGAAGACAACGCACTGGAATTGTACGATCTGGAGAACGATATTGGTGAAACCACCAACCTGGCCACTGCCCAGCCTGGCAAAACCAAAGAACTTTTGACTCGCCTGCAGCAATGGCAAAAAGATATTGGCGCACCCATCCCATCGAAGGCCAACCCTGAGTTTGACGCCAAGGCCGAACAAGAAGCAATCCGAAAAAAAGATCGCTCACTACGATCAAGCAACGGGCGCAACTAAACCGAGGACTCCGGCAGGCTCCCACGCGTTGCCCGATTAGCAGCGAAGTTCATCGGAAAAACACCACCCCGATACCGCATGTCACCCTGGGCCCGGCGAGATGCAATGCAAAGCGGTGGCTGACGCCGCATCTTACGGATAACCGGCCGTAGCCTTCAAATGACGGTTGACCCCATAAAACGGCTGGACGATAATCCGTCACTTATCTCAGTAAAAAAAGGCGGCAACCATTGCCGCTTTTGATTTTTTTTTGTCGCAGGACGTGCGACTCCAACTGGAATATATCAATGAAAATCCATGAGTTTCAAGGGAAACAGCTGTTTGCCAAATTTGGAGTCACGGTTCTCGAAAACCGGGTGGTCACCAGTGCCGCTGAAGCGGCCAGCGCATTTGATGAACTGGGCGGACCTGTTGCGGTCGTCAAAGCACAAATCCATGCCGGTGGACGGGGCAAAGGGACATTTAGCGAGGAACCGTCGCAACACGGTGTCCAGCTGGTAAAGTCTGCCCAAGCAGCAACCGAAGCTGCCGCAAAAATGCTGGGCAACCACCTGGTCACCATACAAACGGGCCCCGAGGGAAAACGTGTCAACCAGGTACTGATTGAAGCCGGTTGTAATATTGCTCGTGAACTGTACCTGGGCATCGTGCTGGACCGTGCCGCCGCCATGCCCGTATTGATGTGCAGCCAGGAAGGCGGCGTCGAAATTGAAAAAGTTGCCCACGAAACGCCCGAAAAAATCTTCAAGGAACATTTTGACCCGGCCCAGGGGATAGAGAGTTTTCAAGTCCGGAAACTCTGTAAGAAACTCGGGATCAGTGGCAAGTCGGTGCGGGCAGCCGACAAGTTCATCAAAGCATTGTGCAGGATGTTTGTCGATCTTGATTGCAGCCTGATGGAAATCAATCCACTGGTGATCACCGGTGAAGGTGAACTGGTCGCCCTCGATTCCAAAATCAATTTTGATGAAAACGCGATGTTCCGACATTCCGACATTGCCGAAATGCGAGACTTCAACGAAGAAGAAGCGTCCGAGGTCAAAGCCTCTGATGCCGGGCTCAGTTATGTCAAACTGGAGGGCAACATTGGCTGCCTGGTCAATGGGGCCGGACTGGCAATGAGTACGATGGACATCATCAAACTGCATGGCGGTGAACCGGCCAATTTCCTGGACGTCGGTGGAGGCGCCAACGAAGAGCAGGTGACCGAGGCGTTTCGGATTATTTTGTCGGACGAGCATGTCAAGGCCGTCCTGGTGAACATTTTTGGCGGGATCATGAAATGCTCGACGATTGCCGAAGCAATCGTGGCTGCCGCCCAATCGGTCGGATTCAAAGTCCCATTGGTAGTTCGCCTCGAAGGAACCGAAGTTGAGCAAGGCCGCAAGATTCTGGAAGAATCCGACGTTGACTTGATTACCGCGACCGACTTGAGTGACGCAGCGGAAAAAGTGGTCGCCACACTAAGGCAACCCGCTTGAACCGCTTGCCGTTGTAACGGTCAAAGGCTGGCAACACCTAACCAAGGACGTTTTTTAACCCAACCACCTATTGCTTGATTGATATTCGCATGAGCATCCTAATTAATTCAGACACCAAAGTCATTTGTCAGGGGATCACCGGCAGCGTCGGAGAATTCCACACCCAAGGCTGCCTGGAGTACGGGACAAAGATGGTCGGTGGAGTCACGCCAGGCAAGGGTGGGCAAACGGTGCAAGGGCTGCCCGTTTTTGACACCTGTGAAGAAGCCGTCAGGGCAACCGGTGCCAATGCAACCATGATTTTCGTTCCCCCTCCCTTTGCAGCCGACGCCATCCTGGAGGCGATCGATGCGGATATCAAGGTGATCATTGCCATCACCGAAGGGATTCCAGCGATGGACATGGTTCGTGTCAACCAACGGGTTGAGGAATCAGACTCTGTCCTGGTAGGCCCCAACTGTCCTGGTGTGATCACGGCCGATGAATGCAAGATTGGTATCATGCCTGGCTACATCCATCAAAAAGGAAAAGTGGGCATCATGAGCCGAAGCGGCACATTGACGTACGAGGCCGTCTGGCAAACCTCGAATTTGGGACTGGGACAGACCACCTGTGTCGGCCTGGGAGGGGATCCTATCGTCGGCACATCCTTCATCGATTGCCTGAAACTGTTTCAAGCCGATGACGAAACCGAAGCCATTCTGATGATTGGTGAAATTGGTGGCACGGCCGAAGAGGAAGCGGCAGCCTTTGCGAAAGAACATGTGACCAAACCGGTGGCCGCGTTCATTGCCGGACGAACGGCACCTCCGGGAAAACGGATGGGACACGCCGGAGCCATTATCAGTGGTGGCAAGGGAACTGCAGCAGAAAAAATGGCCGCTTTGGAAGCAGCCGGCATTGAAGTCGCCCAGAGTCCAGCGGACATGGGTGCGGCGATGCAGCGCGCCATAGACAATGCAACGAGTGCCTAAGGGACACAAATCAAGAAACTCGACCTGACAATCCGCGCTCGACACGGATCTTCAATACGGGGTTCCATTGAAACCTGGCCGTTGCTCCAGCAACAAGAAGAGTGTAACGTTCCCGGGGAGCACCTCAGTCGGTTTGGGGGATCAGCTAAACGGGCACCCCGCTACCCCAATTGCGATGGGAACACTGGACTGGTCAGAATTCGTCCGTCAACATCCCTCGCCAATTCAAACGGATTGGTACGCCCTCGCGCTTTACGATGGAACGGCGCAAGCTAACCCGCTTGTGAAACGACGGAATCCGGAGTCTCAAGCGAAAATTCAACCACCCTCTCACCGGCCATGCCGAACGGTTTAAGTTCTCCTCGCAAGACGCGAACTGATTTGGGAGCGTTGATTCCCAAACGGACGGTATTCCCCTTGATCTGCAAGACTTCGATGGAGATGTTGCCATCAAGGATGA
>JABACA010000182.1 GCA_014237975.1 Mariniblastus sp.
GTAGAACAGGCATTCGTGTTGGGCATTGTCAGCCGAGATAACGACAAATTAACGGTCAACCTGAGAGCCCCACTGGTAATTAACCTGGACCGGCGGATTGGCAGCCAGGTCGTCACGGTCGACAACCAGCCGCTGCAATACGATTTGGCCGCATTGCCAAACGATATGCGCCGCAGTGCCTGATTCCGAATAAAGGTATCTTGCCACTGATTCTGCCAGCGCATCAGTCACAGTTAGCATAAACGGCAGCTTATCTCCATTTCTCGATTAGCGCCTTGGCCGCGTCGATGTTAGTTATCGGGAACCGCTAGCAAGTCTTGCGGCTTTTCGATTTTTCGCGGCAAGGGATTGCCCAACGTAGTTACGTTACTCGGGACATCGGTCCAGCAGTAACTGATCAAGGCTAGCAATCACTATTACTTTAAGGACCCAGCCATGCTGGTTTTGTCGCGACATCGAGACGAGAGCATCATGATCGGTGACGATATCGTCATCACGATCGTAGATATCCGTGGAGACAAAGTTCGTTTAGGAATTGACGCTCCCCAAGAGGTGCCCGTTCATCGCCAGGAAGTCTACGACGCGATTAAACGGGAAAATCAAAAGTCCAGTCGCCTGGGGCCGTCGGAAACGAAAGACATCGGTAAATAGTCTACAGCGCCGCTAACAAGGTTCTGGTTGACTGATTGAATTCCACTTCCGGTTTCTATTCAACCCCGCAAGCATCAAGTACCTGAATTGCCCCGCACGGGTAACTTGTATAGAACGGGCCAAACTCCGCATACTTGGCACTCGCCTCATCGAATCGCATGTCGTAGACAATCTGTTTCAGATGTTGCGGGTTGGTGGCCCAGAGAGTCACGCCCCATTCCCAGTCATCCAGGCCGATTCCGACCGTGATCAGTTGCGTGGCCTTGCCGGCAAACTTGATGCCACTACGGGCATGCTCCGCCATCAATCGGTTGCGTTCCGAAAAGGCAAGTGAGAACCAGTTGGCTCCTGGATACCGCCATTTGTTCATCGGATAAAAACAGGTAACGGGCCAATCCGGGAAATTGGGCGTTAATCTTTGGTAGTTCATCTTCTCCTGACGATCTGCATAAGCCTTTAATTTTGTCTGGAAGGCCGAGCTTTCAGGATCTTCGCCGGAGCGGATCAGTCGACTGGAATATTGCTCGTTACTCTGAACATATTCTGAAATTTCGCTGAATGATACGTAGGAAAACGTTGGCTTTAAGGCAACTCCCAGTGGGCCGGACATCAATTGTTGATGCACGGATTCGACCCGAATGGGATCGGGATCCATGATCATTAATGAGAAATCGGCCTTGTGGCCTGAGACTAGCCCAACCTGCAGCCGAGCCGGAGAATCTTGCTCCGAGGGGTCGAGTAATTGCCCCCACTGCGCGCGTCCGGCAGATTTTTCGGATGACGTTAGCGAGGCCAATCGAGCGCGATCAAATGTGTAAAAAAAATGCGAGCAATGCCAGCCATCGGAGGGGCAAACATCGGATAAATCGCGGCCGATGTTATCGATTTTGAAATTCATTGTTTAAGAGCACACTGGGTATCGAGCAGTTATGACGGAATTCACCAGGCCCCGATTCAGGTTTCCAGCAAATTGTTGACGCTATCCAACAAGCGATCCATTGTAAATGGTTTGTGGATATAGTCGTTGACCCCCAGCATCTCCGCGTATTCCTGATGCCGGTTCCCTTCATTTCCCGTAATCATGATTACGGGAACCGGGTCTTGATCATTCTGCCTGAGCCGTTCGAGTACCAGAAATCCACTGCGCCTGGGCATCATCATATCGAGGATGACAAGGTGAGGTTCTTTTGTCTCGGCGATTGCCACACCCTGGTTTCCGTCTCTGGCAATTGAGACTCTGAACCCCGCAGATTTCAGGGCAAAGCGGATCGACTCTGTAATTTCGGGGTCGTCGTCCACTATGAGGACATGTTTTTGCTCGGGTTCGTCTGATTTGTTCACAGTTTTGACTAATCTTTGTTAGTTGGTTGAAAACCGAGTGGGTTAAAAAAATACTGCGAGAATCTAAACCGGTTCAAAAAAAACGGCCGGCCTAGGATTCGCAGGCGGATCATGTTGAGTACCGGGGCCGACTTGTTCTGCCAGAGGCAATCGACAAGCACGTTGTTCCCAAAGGTCCAACCCAATCAAAATCTATTGTGACCATTATTCCGGTCAAATGCTATACACCAAATTACCTTCCCAAACTCCTTATTGAAGCCTTTTCGAAGCCTTTTCTGGCTCAGCCCGCTTTGCCTTTTTAACCCCACAACCGTTAGTTCTTTCCATATGCGTGGAACCAACCCACACCCTGGCACAATCTGCTCGGCTGACCTCATTATCTTAAAATCCCTCAATTCCATTGACGATATTCAATGATGACTGTTAACCGCTAGGAAATTGACATGATTCGATCCATTTTGATGGCACTTGGCATCTTTTTATTGATATTAGGCGCATAGTCTCTGTTGGTAGAGAAGGTTGTGGTGGAAAAATCCACTCCGGCGCGGGTTGCTAAGGAAGATCAACCAAGCAGCTCGCCTTTTCAAAATGCCGGTTTTCGATCTGGAAACTATTACCAGGAAGAACGCAAACAGGAACCTGCCGTAAAGAGGTCGTATCATACGAGAGAATGGATGCCTTGGAGTCTCCTGGCGGCCGGGACGATTACAGTCCTTTACACCTATTCTCTTACACATTCGTCATCCGACTAGCCACCAACGGGTCGCTGAAACAAGTCCAGCAGTTCCCGTTTTTTTCGATCCGTCTTGGTTGGATACCCCTGGGTCTGACATCGGTGGGTGACCCACATAGATGTGATTCACGATCCGAATCCTGGACTTGCATGTTGTCTGTTTGTTCCACCACGACTTCCCCCCCCAAATGATGCGATTTCCACTGGCAATGTTTTTGGTGGACAAGAACATTTGGTTCAGTGACAAGCGAGGGTTCCAGTTTCTCTTCAACGTCGGGGTGACGTATCGCCTGAAATAAAAGGTGTCTAGCAAAGGACTTTAACGATCGTATCGGTTGCGATGCGGTTCTGGAAAATCGGTCGGACCAAAATATTAGGGTGTGACTTTACAGTCATAAAGTCTGAACCTAGCATAAGACAGGTAACGATGTCTGTGCTTTAATCGTGCAGGCAAGGCAATTCCATTGCGCGAATCCAGTCCCCAAGAGAGTGTCCGTCCAGTCTCGTCTTTCCATCTTGGACCATCCATGACTTCGCCAAATAACTTAACATTGCAGGCCATGGTGGATGAGCCGGGCGAACGCAGGCGCGGTGGAACAAGTTTGACTTGGTCGGATCGTTTTGCCTGGGCTGCGCGTATCGTTTTGCTGGTGGCAATTGTGCTGTCACCCTGGATGATTGCAAGTGTCCAGTACTGGGCTCAATTCTATTTGTCACTCGCGATGTTGGTGGGACTGGGGTTCTGGTGGTTTGATACGGCACTCCAGAAAAAACGGTCACAAGTCATTCCCTACCTGGCAGTTCTGATTGCTCTTGGTATCAGTTTTGGTTTACTGCAGGTTACTTCCCTCTCTGATTCCGTTGCCCAGGTTTTGTTGGGTCGCCAAGCGGAATTGTACGCTGAATTTGGCACGCTCAACGGAGTGGTGGCTCCTGCCCAAGCAGAGGCAGAGCATGTCAAGCGAGTTTCATTGGACACGGAACAAACCTGGCACATGCTGCGGTTGTTGGTCATTGCTGCCTGTGCCTTGCTGTTAGGTTGCCGTTATTTTCGAGAGCGGAGACATTTGTTGCTGTTCCTGAGTGTGATGGCGATCAACGGGGTTGCGCTTTCATTCTTTGGCATCGTGCAAAAACTGACGTTTAATGGGGATTTGTTTTGGCAGATTCCATTGACACAGGGTGGGGTTCCGTTTGGACCGTTTGTCAATCGCAATAATGCGGGTGGTTATTTATTGATCTGTTTTGGATGTGCCTTAGGTTTGTTTACGTTGTTGATGTTGAAACGGGCCCATGATGGTCCGGTACCGATTATCAGTAAAGAGATCCCGTTTTGGCGTCAGTTCAAGCAGCAGTCACTGTATTTCGTTTCCCAACTGACGGCTGGCAAAGTTGCTACGTTGCTGGCAATTGTTTTCATCGCAGTCGGAATTATCTCTTCATTGTCGAGGGGTGCCGTGCTGGGCCTGCTAAGTGGCGGCGCCGTCACGTTGCTTGTTTATGGAATGGCGCGCCGACCAAAAAATATCGGCGTGGTGATTGTCCCGCTGCTGGCCGCGATCATTGCCTTGTCGACCTGGGTCGGTTTTAGTGACCAACTGGTATCACGTTTTGAAAAGATTAACGTTGAGAATCTACCGAGTAACAGTTTGCGTTTCAGGAACTGGCGGGATACCTGGCAAAGTGTCGGGGATATGGGCTTGCTGGGGTCCGGGCTGGGAAGCTATCGCAGTGTCCACCGGTTGTACCGAAGTGACCTTGAGGACCGAGTGTTTTATCATGCCGAGAATCAGTACTACCAAACACTTGTTGAAGTGGGTTGGCCGGGTTTGGTAACCTATCTGGCCGCCTGGGGACTGGCGATTTACTGCGTGCTGTTGCTACTGTTTCGAGGGAAAACGCCTTCAACGGTCGCTGCTGGCGTGACGGGAATTTTCGTGTTAGGCAGCCAGGCCGTCGCCTCGTTTTTCGATTTTGGCCTTTATATACCGGCCAACATGATTGCCGCAGCGTCGGTGATGGGCGTGGTTTGTTTCCAGGCCCATATCATGCCAAGCCGGCACAAAATGAAATCCTGGATTGGTTGGCGGGTGCCCAATTTCGCGGTTTCCATTCTCCTTGTGGTTTTGTTTGGCGCAACGACTGCTGTCGCGCTGGATCTTCATCGTCAATGGGTCACTCAAGCGATCATCAGGAAGCCGTTTGCAGTCGACCAATGGGGTTTGCCAGATCAAGATGATTTGAACGAAAGAATTACGCGTTTGGCAGAGGTCATGCGGCGATCACCAAGTGTGATGGGAGTGAATCATCTTGGCAATTTGTGGATCGAGAAATCCAGAGTTGATTTTTCCAATGCGATGGCCAACATTGAACAGGTCAGCCAAATGCAGCAGGGAAATAAGAAGGATTGGATTCAACAACAATACGCATCCTCATCACCCGCGCATATTCATGAACGACTCCAGCGATTATACGATCGTTCGGACGTTTCGGCACAACAGTTTGTTCGTAATGAATTTATCGGGAAGTACTATGAGATTGCGCGGGCCTGGTACGAAACCAGCAAGCAATTTGCCCCCATTCAGCCGGAAGTGCATATGCGTCTGGGAGAAATCCAGGCCGTGATTAACTCACCGTTTCCCCGCGAGTGGGAGCAGGTTAATCTCCCCAATAGCGATTTTGAACGGGCCATCAAGTTGGCTTCTTCCAATACCAGGAATAGGCTGCAGGCAGCTTTGTTCTACCTGCGGTCCGGGAATGTTGATTTTGCCGCTCCGCATTTGAAACATTATCTCGAACTGGATCCCAGCGAGTATGATTTCGTAGTTCGCCTTCTTGCGAACCAGTCGGTCCATAGTGTTCGATATTTTGAAAACAGTGATGGAAGCCTGGTGCTGGACGAAAGCGGTCGACCCGTTCGCAGTGTCGGCCCGATCAGTAAGCGAACGGTCGTCGAAAAAATCCTGCCCAATGATCCCGAGATGTTGTTTCAGTTCGCAGTCAACCAACTTGAAGATGATCAGGATTTGCGAATGCAAACACTGGATCGAGCCGATGAGCTGTTAGCCGACGTGACAATCACCGATCGGAAAAAATTGATTTTGAAAGGACGTGTCAAGCTGGAAATGGGACTGTTTGAAGAGGCCATTGAACCTTTGGGATTGGCAGTTCGTAGTATTCCAGCTGACGATGAAACTCGCTTTATTTTGGCCCAGGCGCAATTGAGATATGGGGCTTTTACGGATGCTAAGGAAAATGCGGTGCGAATTATGCGGGGAGACTCGCGAAATACGAAATACAAAGCATTGCTCAAGCAAGTGGATTTAGCCATATTGAATGAAGAACAGTAATACCTCGTCAATTGCGTGCTATCCTGCAGTATCGCGGCAGACTGTTGAAAAAACATGATTTTATCATTTCTGACATTGTTGATCGCAGCCGTATTGGCCATCGGCCTGGTACCGTTGTTGGGTCGTGTCGCTGAACCGTTGGGTTTGGTTGACCGACCGGATGAGAATCGCAAATTGCATCGTTCTGTCATTCCGATGGTCGGTGGGATAGCGATCTTCTATTCGATATTGGCAGCCGTTCCGCTGGCGCTCTGGTTGCGGATGTATTTCCCGGAAGACTGGTACAATTCCATACCCATCATTAACGATGGCGCCGAAATTCTAGGTTTGGTCCTGGCCGGTTCATTCCTGCTTCTGGTGGGAATCGTCGATGATTGTATTGGTATTCGGGGACGGCAAAAACTGCTGGGTCAGATTATCGCGGTGATGATCCTGGTCAGTTTTGGATTTCAAATTGAAGGCACCGAATTGTGGGGCATCCAGATTGATTTCGGGGTGTTTTCAGCCATCATTGTTTTTGTTTGGATGCTGGCAGCGATCAATTCGGTGAATTTGCTTGACGGAGCCGATGGTTTTGCAACGACCATTGGCATTGTTATCAGTTTGGCATTGGGAGCCATGTCACTGCAAAGTGGCAAGTTCTTTGATGCTGCGATCGCATTCGGTATGGCCGGTGCCCTGTTGGGTTTTTTGAGATACAACTTCCCTCCCGCCAAGGCGTTTCTGGGTGACTCCGGTAGTATGTTAATCGGATTCGTACTGGCCGCTTTGGCCATTCGATGTTCTTTCAAGGAGGCAACCGCCTATGCGTTTTTTGCTCCCTTGGCATTACTGGCAATTCCGTTTATCGATACACTGGCAGCCATTATCCGGCGACGGTTGACGGGTCGGAGTATTTACAGCGTCGATCGTGGCCATATGCACCACACCATGGCGAAACGCGGATTCGGACCTCGCCTCAGTTTGTTGTGGCTGGTCATGATGTGTTCGACAACGGCTGCCGGTGCCGTTTTGGCAGTTGTTTATCAGGAAAGTGAATACGCTGTCATCTCAATCGTGATAGTCGTGATTGTAATGTTTGCAGGTCGAATTTTTGGAGTTGCAGAATTGCAGCTGGTCAGTAAACGAATGGCTGATGCAGGATTGACGTTTCTTTCGACCGGTTCCAAAAATTCGAAGCAGGTGCAACAGACCCTGGTGCAGCTGCAAGGAAATCGCGATTGGCAGTTGGCCTGGGATTACCTTTGTGAATTCGCCGACGTCCATGAAATCAACGAGCTGACATTTGATTTGAATTTGCCGTGGATCCACGAATCGTTTCATGCCACTCGAAAACAGCCCGCTTCCAACCGCGGTGAAAGCCAGGAATGGTATGCCGAGCTTCCTGTGATCGCGGGCGGCAAGATTTTTGGTCGAATCAAGGTCACTGCCTGGAAAGACAGCCGATTTTCATGCCAGGACATCATTACCAACCTGATGAAATTGACGATAGAACTCGAGGATTTGCTGGTCGACGTGGCCAATGACACCACTCTTGAGTCAAAAGCACCGGAGCAAGGTGTGGTAAATCAGGTAGTAAGCGATAATACGTTGCCAGGCGAAGCAGGCGTTTCTTCCTAAATCCTTGCCAGCTAATCAGTTGCTAAAACAATTTTGGGTCGATCAGTTTCTTTTTTGCTGATTTTGGCAAAATCGGCTACAATCCGGTTTCAATTTGTCGATAGCTGTCCGAGCAAGGAGGTGGTGATGTCGGGTGCAACTTTTTTTGTGAAGCCCTGTCCAGCTTGTGGCCGTTCGGCCCGGATTCTGTTGAACTACCTCGGAAAACAGGTCTGCTGTAAGCACTGCGGCCGTGAATTTGCCGCGAGTGATCCTGAGAATCAATCGGCTGCCGAGCTGGATCCAGTTAATTACTGGATCAACTTTACGGAAACTGAATATTTGTCTGAATCCGAACATATTTCCGAGACTCAGAGAAATCCGCGTTAGAGTTTTCGAAATTGAGACTTCCTGCTCAAAACTACTTCGGTTTCTGTATTATAATAGTCGAAAACCAAATAGCAGGCGAATTTAACCGTACACGCCCGTTTGGGCACCAGGTGTTTCAGTCGGATTTGACTGTCGGGTAACATCTGCAGAATTATTTAGAACAGGAGAACCGGAGCATGCAGCGGATTTTTCAATGGATATTATTGATTGGCGGCGTTGCTGTATTTTTGAGTCCATCGCTTTTAATGGCGCATACGACATTCAAGAAAGAGCTCGGGAAAAAATACCCGACCATGAAAATTAGCTGTAGCGCCTGTCACGTGGACAAGAAACCAAAGACGCAACGAAATGACTTTGGTAAGCTGTTTGCCAAAGAGTTCAAGGGCAAGGATGTTTCCGCGACGTTTAAATCATTAAAGGGTGATGAGAAAAAGAAGTATGAGAAGGAAGTCATGATCCCTGCGTTTGCCGCGGCGTTAAAAAAGATTCAGAAACAGAAGAACAAAGCAGGTGAAACCTACGATGCATTGATTAAGAGTGGTGCGATGCCCGGGATTACCAAGAAAGAAGAAACAACCGATAAAACAGAGTAAAAGCAACGTTCTATCGTTGTGATCGATTCGAATCAAAAGAAGCCGGCCTCGATCAGGTCGGCTTTTTGTATCGGTTTTCGGTCGCGTTACCCGGCGGAGCCGTGCGGATGGAGGCCAGATAAGGGCGAACGAATTTTTCTGCCTCGCGAGCCCCCTTCAAACGGGTTTACCAATTGACAGGCCGGCCGTTGATTCAATAGATTATTTGCTTCGTTTCACGGGGGCGATTAGCTCAGTTG
>JABACA010000183.1 GCA_014237975.1 Mariniblastus sp.
TCAATCGACTCCAGGTCCCGGATGAGGGCGATCGGTTGAACCCACTGCGAGTCCTGATCAACGGCCGAAATCGCCTCGGAAGGCGTCGAAACCGTATCCTGGCAGCCAAAACAGACCCAAGCCAACGATAAATGGACACCTAAGGCCATCATCATGTACCGATAGAGCGGCAGCTTGTGAATAGAAAAAATGTCAGTTGGTTTTGGAACAACGACCGCGATCATCTTGGCTTTGTGTTAAAAGAGGTTGGTTTCTATTTTCATCGGACACGTATTTCTGACGAATCGAATGGGAATTGAAAAAAGAAAGCAGGGTAAATGCTAGCTTTGGCCCATATTGAGAATAAGTGACGATTCTGAGGATCGATCTACCTATCTACTTGTCGTCCGGGGGAGCTACTGGGTGCTACAGGCCGGCTTGGGGTGTGCCGGGTAGCAATCCTTCTGTCGCCAGAGGATCGGCATTTTGCCCCTTCGATTCCCGATAGATCGATATCAATGCGGGTGCATACTGGCGGGAAAACCACTGATCCGAACGTGGTAATAGTTCGGTATTGAATCGTTCATCCGACTCTACGACGAACAGGCTGTTGGGTGGCGCTGACTGCATTAGCGATACCAACATGTCCATCAGTTGCCCCGCATCGGAAAGGAACATTTCGTAAGGTGGACAACAAAACACCAACCATGGCTCGGCGGGCAGTTGATCAGTAGCCTCTAGAAAATGCCGAACCCAGAAAAAAGTGTCCTCCGCCACAATATTGACCGGCAGATCCTGTTCAAGGCTTTGAACATTTTCACGGATAATTCGTATTGTGGGAAAGTGCCTTTCGATGAGAAATGCTTGTGATGCACCGCGACTGATGGCTTCAAGACCCATCGCCCCCGTTCCGGAAAACAGGTCAAAGACCGCCCGCCCGGGGACCCAACCGCCGATCAAATTGAAAACTGCCTCTCGGATATCGTCTTTCATGGGTCGCGTAACTGGGTCTCCTGAATAGGTGATTTGACGACCCCGAAACTGGCCGCCGACAATACGCAGCTTGCCCGTCTTTGCCGACGGTTTTTGAGACCTCCAGTTCTTCAGATTTTTTCCTCGCGAAAATTTCGCCATCGACTTAAGATCCGATCTCGTTGGACTGCAATTTATCGTTTGAACGTTATACTATTAATCGACAGTATACTAAGTGTGACTCGGTCATGGTTTGAAAGTCTTTTATCCTATCTTGGTTTTGACGGATCCAAAATGCAAAACTCTTTTTCGAAATCAAAATTAGCCTTGATTTATCCGGCAATGGTATGGCTCGCGTTGACATCTTTGTTTTCCGGCAATCTAGCTGGGCAAGATGCTCGGCAAAAACTTGACCAGGAAATTGCCGAATGGCGGCAGATTTTGAAAGACACTCAAGAAACGAGCATTCGTTATTTTGAATCGGACCGCGAAGATAGCGTGGCGCTCAAAGAAAAATACAGCGACTTGATCAACCAGGGAAACCAGAAGGTGGAAATCCTGATCCCGCTGGCGATAACATCACTGAACGAATCAAAGAACCCGGATGCGGCGCTGATCGAATTTATAACGCGGATACAGAACAAGTATTTCTCCGAGGGTGCATATGATAAATCCTACGCACTCGGTGAACGGCTGCTTGCAATCGACAACGACAACCGGGTTGCCAAATTGATTAACGGGCGCATTTCCGTTTTGACCAATCGGTTTGAGGCGGCCAACCAATTCTTAAAGGAACACGCGGAACTAACGGAAGTCTTTTCGACTACTGAACAAAATCTCTACGTTGACTTACCCAAGCTCACAAAAAAACACGAGCGCGAGTTGGTAATCCGGGAAGCGGAAAAGGACCACGATTTACCGCAGGTCGAGCTTCGCACCACCAAGGGAACCATCGTGCTTGAATTGTTTGAAAACCAGGCACCTGATACCGTAGGTAATTTCATCAGCCTCATAGAATCCGGGTTCTACGCAGAAACCTATTTTCATCGGGTGATCCATCAATTCATGGCCCAAGGTGGCGGTTTTACCGCGACCAACAAAGGGAAAAAAATAGCCAAGCACCCGGGTTATTTTATTTACGACGAATTCCATCCAACGGAGAATCGTGAACATTTTCGAGGCGTCATCAGCATGGCCAATACAGGTGAAATCAATAGCGGAAACTCGCAGTTTTTCATAACGACTGTCCCGACGCCCCATCTCGACGGTAAGCATACGGTATTCGGCAGGGTGATCAGCGGTATGGACGTGGTCGATGCACTTAACGTCAACTACAAATCAGAAACTGACGAAGAACCGGCGGTCGAAATTCCAGGAGCCATTCAGGACAAGATCCTGTCAACGAGGGTGATTCGAAAACGGGACCATGAATACAAGCCGAACAAATTCAATTAAGTCCGGCCGGCCATTGCCAGCCATTCAAAAAAAATGGGCCTTGGGTCTGGTGTTAGCCGGCTTGCTGACGTACCAGCCCTGCGTGTCTTGTTACGCCCAGGAATCCAGCAGCCAGTCCACGAACCAGGAACCTGTCACTGCGACTCTCGATCAAGGGGTTGCAGACGATGACCACTACCAGCATTTTCTGTTACTTTTTAACGAACGAAAAGAAAATCATCAGAAAATAAACCAGCTGTATGCATCCATGCCGATTGGCGTTGTCCAGGCTCAAGCCGAACAACGAAAAAAAATCAACGCTTATCTAATACGGAATCTGGAAATCGAAAACGAAATGGTGCAGACGGCTGTCAGTGCATTGAAAACGCCCCGTCCTCCGCAACCGGCTCTGGTCAACCTGCTGATGCTGCGGATCGAGCGTCGGCTGGATGGCAAGAATTCCCGGATCTATTTTGATCCTCCCCAGGCACTTAAACTGCTTGAAGCATTTGATGAATCGAATCCAGATCTGCCAGATTTGACTTCCTATCTCTACTATGCCAACTTGCTTTCCAACCGGTTCAGCAAAGCCCGAGAAATCTTGGAGAATGCAACCGCCAAAGGGTTCACGGTTCCCGCCACGACCGCGCCGGAACTTGAGGCGTATGAAAAGAAATGGAAGCAGGAGCTCGAATATCGCTCGGTCGAACTGGCTGACAATGACTTGCCTCGTGTGTTATTCGAAACGGATGCAGGGAACATTGTCGTCGAACTGTTTGAAAACCAAGCCCCCAACACGGTCAACAACTTTGTGGCGTTGGTAGAAGACGGTTTTTACGATGGCTTGACGTTTCACCAGGTTGATTCAACCCTTTCCTGCCAATCCGGTTGTCCCCAGGGGGATGGGACTGGGGGGGCAGGTTACCAGATCCCCTGTGAAGGACAGGCCCCTAATTCGCGACGCCATTTCACCGGATCTTTGAGCATGGCGCATGACGGGCCGGATACAGGAAGCTCGCGGTTCCTGATTGCCCGGCAGCCCCTGCCCCATCTGGATGGAAAAAACACCGTTTTCGGGCAAGTAACGGAAGGAATGCCCGTCGTTTACAGCCTGCGTCGCGCCCAACCGGGAAACACTCGGGCCCACCCTCGGCCTCCCAACCGGATCCTGAAAGCAACCGTCATTCGAAAACGGGACCATCCTTATGTTCCCCGAAAAATTACGGATAATAAACCTGAACCAGACAAGTAGAGCCCGTCCCGAATGTGCTCATTTGCTTGCACATACTCAACACCAATCGTTCCCTTTCATTTCCGGAGAATTGTCAATGTCATGCTTAAACGGATGGCTCATTCAAAGCTGTTTTATTGTGATCATGATGGTCGCCATTCTACTCTCACCTGAGCAACTTGCCGCATGCTACATCACTCAAGAAACGGGCGCGGCGGAAAATAACGCATCCGACAACAAGCCGGAAAATACAGAACCGAGTTCTGTGACACCCGACGCCGGACAAGATGATTTGGCAACGCTAAAGAAGAAATGGCAAGATCTGGATCAACAACTGGCCGCTACCGAAGCCCAATACAGGCAAGCCACCGATCCCGCGGTCCAGGAAACGATCAAGAAGCAATACCTCTCGCTGACAGAACAGGCCAGTGCCTTGGTCCTCGCGATAAAACAGGCGGCCGAGGCCAGTTTCGTTGCCGACCCTTCCAACCAGGAAGCGGCCAAGACGCTGGTGGGTATCATGATGAATGATGTTGAATTCGGCCGAGACAAGGAAGCATTACGGATTGGAAATGTCTTGATCAAGGGAAATGTGGACCCCGCGTTTTTTAAAGCAGCCGCTGGCGCGGATCGGTTGTCGATAGATTCCAAGGAACTGTTTGATGAAATGACCATCCGTCAAATCGAGGCCAAGGCAGATGACCTGCCACGGGTAAAACTCAAAACGAACCAAGGTGACATCGTTGTCGAACTGTTTGAAAATCAGGCACCGATCGCGGTTGGCAACTTTGTCAACCTTGTCGAGAGCGGTTTCTATAACGGTTTGAAATTCCACCGAGTCATCGAAGGATTCATGGCGCAGGGCGGTGATCCTGATGGCAACGGGACCGGCGGCCCGGATTACAATATTCCCTGTGAATGTTATACACCCGAGGCGCGCCGTCACTTTACCGGGTCGCTCAGCATGGCGCACGCCGGAAAAGACACCGGCGGATCCCAGTTCTTTTTGACGTTTCGTCGAACCAAAAACCTGGACGGCAAACACACCGTGTTCGGCAGGGTCATTGAAGGAACCGACCTGCTCGACAAGCTAACAAGAACTTATGACTTTCAGACCAATCAACCATTGCCTGATGTTACGCCTGACGCGATCGAGTCGGCAGAAGTAATCCGCAAACGAGATCATGAATACGTGCCAACCAAAGTTGGCAAGGCCGACGAGCCTGCCTCAACGGACCCGCCACCCACCCAGCCTGGCAAAACCGATGATGGCAAAACCGATGATGGCGAGACGGCGAAGCAGAAAGACCAAGACTGATGGGGCAGATACGAAGACAGTCATGAAACGGTTGGAAAGGGCTCAGCTGGTAGGACAACGCTTGGATGAACTATATCCTGCGCCACCCATACCTCTGGAGCACAGCGACCCATTTACCCTGTTGGTCGCCGTTCTGCTGAGTGCCCAATGTACCGATGAACGGGTCAACCAGGTTACGCCCAAGCTGTTTGCATTGGCAGATAACCCTGAGCAAATGGCCGCAGTCCCGATTGCCAAAATACGTGCGATCATTCGCCCTTGCGGCCTATCACCAAAAAAATCCAAGGCAATCTCCGGTCTGTCCAAGATCCTGGTGGAGCAGCATGACTCCCAAGTGCCCCAGTCTTTCACCCACCTCGAGGCACTACCGGGCGTTGGCCACAAGACAGCCAGTGTCGTCATGGCGCAGGCCTTTGGCGTGCCCGCATTCCCTGTCGATACCCACATTCATCGACTGGCGCAGCGGTGGGGACTGACGTCCGGCAAAAACGTCAAACAGACAGAAGCCGACTTGAAAGAAATTTTCCCGATCGAAAAATGGAATCGACTTCATTTGCAAATTATCTTTTATGGTCGTGAATTTTGTACGGCCAGAGGTTGTGACGGAACGACATGTGAGTTGTGTCAAACATGTTACCCAAAACGGAGAAAACCAAAGGCTACCCGGAAAGCCTGAGGAATATTGGGGCTTGATCGCGTAATATATAGAGTAGGGCTGAAGCGGGCAGATCCCGAGCTTGGCCTGCCTGGTTGTTAGACCGGACCAGGGCGTGGAACACCCGTGACCGCCCATGTTGAGACCTTTCGAGGCCATACATGCGAATTGAATGCCCCATCTGTGAGTATCAAATTGATTTGGATCCGACGTCGGATCTATCCACCCCGATGACATGCGGCTCCTGCAACAAGTCCTTTGCATTCAGCCCTGATCTGGTCATCCAACCCACCCAAAAAATCCCAACGGATGCGATCCTGAAACCGACGCTGCCAGCCGCAAAAATTATCCCGAGTCCAGAAATGGCTCCATCGGTCCATTCCGATCCCGCTCAGCCACGTTCTGGCAAGACGACGTATCGGCGTAAAAACAGAAAATTAAAACAGGGACTGGTGGTCGGTTTGCTGGGGATTTGCACTCTGGTCCTGGTCGGATTGATCATTTACTCGGGATCCATCCGGGATGCCATTACGGGTCGGTCGGAAACGGCTGATTTGACAGAGACAACGCAAATCGAACCCGAACCCCTGGTTGAGAAACGGGAAGCCCGGGAGCTTGACGATTCTCAAAATCAAACCGACCCGATGCCGCCCCTCGCCTTGCGGGCTACAGGATCCGAGACCGGCCTGTTGGATCAAACCGCAACGCCCGAGAAGCCTCCTGAGACCGAGCCCACGATCGAGTACGCCGAGCCAAAGCCACGTATCTTTTTGAAAAAAAATATCGATGACATATGGCTCAAAGTACAACCTCATCTCGTTGAATTAACCGCGGAAACGTCTTTCGGCTCGACACCCGCGACAGGCATTCTGATCGACTCACGAGGCTGGGTACTGACCAGCTATCGAGCCATCCAGGGAGCCAAAGAGATATCGGTTTCACCGTCCCGCAAATCAATCCAGGATCCGCCGGGAGAATTGACCGACCTGGTCCGAGGGGTGATCGCCAGTGATCCAGAACATGATTTGGCAATCCTGAAAGTCAATCGGCGATTTGTGATCAGTTTAAGGGAACTTACGATTGTCGATGAGGACCGCGTCGTGGGCAGTCAACACCTGATCCAATGCGTTCCTCCCACCAGCCAGTACCAGTGGCCAGCCGCGGAATGTCGTATTGAGAATCGCAAAACGACCTCCAAGCTTGACGAAAGCCAACAGCAACATCTGGACCGAATCGGTTATCGCGATGCGGATCTGCGCTGGATGTTGCACCGCGGACAGTCTCCTCTGAACGGGGGCGGTGCGCTGGTCAACGAAAACGGTGACTTGGTAGGAATGACCGTCAAGTCGTTTCCTCAAACGTCCAGTAACGACCTTTGCCTGGCCATCCCGGCTAGTTACATTCATGATTTGAAACAAAACGCCACCGACACCACCACGCCACTCCCCTTACCGGAGCTCGACCATGTCGCTTTAACAACTCCGGCGGAGACGGGCCAAGCAAAATCAGAGCCCGACATGGAATCGGTTCCGGTGACATCCAGTAACGATGGCTTGGACGTCTTGCCCAAGGACAGTTTGCGGCGACCACTGAGCCTGGCCTTGAATCGGGCCGGTCAAAAATGTGGAGCGTTTGGTTGGTGGCCCACCAGCGACGAACAGGCGGCAGACATTCAGCAGTTCGTGGATCAACTGGTAACGGCTCGTCGCGTTATTATGGCCGAACCTGACGACAAAAAAGAGGTGCCCACTCTGCAGAAACAGCTCGACTACTGGTGGGAAAAATTCTCAGCCGGCTTTCAACCAGCCGACGGTCTTTCAGAGGAAACCAAGTCCCAGCTCAATCGTCGATACGAAAACGAAATGCAAAAAGAAACGGCCAAGTTCGTTGGGTTTGGCAAGGTTTATTATGGCGCCATCGTTAGCCCTCCGTTTAAATTTGATAATGAACCAATTGGAGAGACGATTACATTTCAACTGGCGGGCACCCAACAATTGGTCTTGGCGAAAGCCAGCCAAGACTGGCCCGTCTTGCGGCCTGGCGCTAAATGCCTGATCCTGGGCGAGCTAATACCCGGGTCGATCTTGATCAATGACGACGACGGAAATGGCGAGAAGTGTGATTTGGCCAGAGTTTATTTCTTGATCGATTTGGACCCGTAGTGCTCAGCCTGGTTGTGATCGGTTATCGCCCGAACAGACGACAACGAACTGCTTCTCAATAGCGACAGCCGAAAAAAACGACCTGCCATCATAAATTCTGACCGGATGATTGAAATCCGGACCGTTTGGCTCTATCGTAGCCGTTCTACGTTTCGAGTTCCCTCGACAAAGGTAACGGCAATATGTTCGGCAAATGGCAATCGATCACTCTCTGGAAACGCGTGCTGATCGGTTTGGTCGTCGGCATGGGGCTTGGACTGGCCATGCGATCCGGTTTGGGTGAAGAGACGGCAACAGGATTTGCCAATACGGCCATCAAACCGTTTGGGGATGCTTTTGTCCGTTTGATCAAGATGCTGATCATCCCCCTGATCTCAACCACGCTCGTGGTGGGCGTCACGGCAATGGGTGATCCCAAGAAACTGGGAACGCTCGGCGCCCGAACGATCCTGATGTACATGGCCACCACATTCTTCGCCGTCAGCCTCGGATTGTTGATGGGAACCTTGATCCGCCCGGGCGCAGGTGTCAATTACGAGACGGCAGATACTGCCGCGATTGACAGCGTGAAAGGGAAAATTGAAACGGCCGATGCGGCGGGCGGAATTGTGGATCGGTTGCTGGAGATCATCCCGACCAATCCGGTTGAAGCCCTGGCCAACGGTGCCGTCCTGCCAACCATTTTTTTCGCGATCCTGATCGGTGTCGGAATTCTGGTTACCGGCCCCAAGGCCGACCCACTGAAGCATTTCTTTGAAGCGGCCGCCGAAGTGGTCATGCGGGTGACGTTGCTGGTCATGGAACTGGCTCCCTATGGCGTGTTGGCATTGATGGCCTGGGTGATGGCGACCCAGGGAATCGAAGTCGTTTGGAATATGGGAAAATTGGCGCTGGCCCTGTATCTATCCTGCGGCATTCAGATCTTCTTTGTCTACGGATTCCTGATCATTGGCTGTCTGCTGAAACTGCCTCTCAAGCAGTACTTCCGCGGCATCGCCGATGCCCAGGGCGTAGCATTTTCCACCGCTTCCTCCAACGCTACGCTACCGATCACCATTTCCTGTGCGGAAAACAATCTGGGTGTTGATAAATCGGTTGCCGGTTCCGTGTTACCCCTGGGAGCCACGATCAACA
>JABACA010000184.1 GCA_014237975.1 Mariniblastus sp.
ATTACAGTGGCTCGCTCTGGAATATTGCATTGCACTTCAAAGTTGTGATCCGCAAATTCCGGCGGCAATGAAACAGGTGACAAACCACGTTTGCGACTGCCTCTACCCTCGCTGGCAGCCGTTGCAATCAGCATCCTGATATTCGGATCATGACCGTCCACGATTAACTGGGTACTGGAACTGCCACGACCAATCGTCTGGTTTCTGTTTTTTAACAGGCAATTCGATTCACCATGGCGAAACGTCAGACTGGGCTGCGAAAACAGGGAGCCTGCCTTGAATGATCCGTTATACCGGGCAGCCAGTTTCTCATAGCTCTTATACCATTGACCAAACCGAACGATCAACGAGCAAACACCGAACGCAGCCATAACAGCCACCCCGAGTGCAATGATAGCAAACGTTAAAATGATCAATGTAAGCATGGTTTAGACCGTGTTACTGAGCCAATGACATTCGACACATATCATTTGAGACGCGTTAACGATGGCTGCTTCTCCTCTGGCACGAACTCGTCCTTGGCCAGTTCCTTTTCAAAACTCACTTGCTCAAGTGTCTCAACGGGTGCCGTTGGTTCAGGCTGAGAAGGTCGCAGTATTTGCCGGGAACAAAAGTAACCAACGATACCTCCCAACAGAAAAAACAGAGCAGCTCCCCAGTAATTTGAAGCGCGCCACAGTCTTTGTCCCCATCCTGATTCGCCCAGCGCGGTCACATCTCGTGCGTTTTCTTCCGCCGATGCGGCAGAATCTCGAAGTTCCTTGATTTCGCGATCGAAATGCTGGTTTTTTTCATTGAGGCCCGCCACCTCCTGCTCCAAAATACTCGTCCGTCGCATGGCCATCGCCAGCTGTTCATTCAAGGCCTCCTTTTCTTGGCTGACTTGCTTGACTCGGGCAAGCTGCCCCTCGAGATTGGCCAGCAAAAGCCTTTCCTGCTCCTTCAATTGCAACACCTCACCGACGATTCCGGGTTGGCCCGTTTGACGGGAAACCACTTTCTCGAGTATTTCAGAATACGCGTTTTCTCGCGCCAACATCACATCCCGTTCAGCCCGTAAGTCGGATGACGGTTGAGCGCCATCACCCTTTGTCTCAGATGACAACTCCAACACCTGCCAGCCGATCCAGAAAGCCATTACAAGTTGGACTATCAAAACGCAAACAACTGCCAATTCGAAAATGGGTCTTCGAACATCCATCCTATTCACCATTAAGTTATCTGTTGAAAAAGTGCCTTTATTCAAATCCTGCCCGTCACTGTTAACTTGAGAGCTGCAATAGGAATCCGAAGGGGTTGAACATCGGTTCGCATAAAGACGGCTGTAATGTTCCAAATCAGCCTGTCGATAACGATTGGCGATCAAGAAAAATCCACCGGTGGAACGTTTCTTGGTCGTTTTGCCATCCCACTGAAACCAGCCGCGTTCTCTGGAACAAGGGTCAATCACCAATGCCACATCCAGTGGGCGATTAAAAAAATTGTCGCAAATAAAGAGATCCATGCCGGAAAGGAACACACCCCAATTGGGGTGCGTGTGGTACCAACCAACCATCTGAATATCGGTAGCCAGCTGAGCTCGTTCCCGAGTAATTTGGCTCCAGGTATCACGCGTGAATTTGAAGCTCCCTTTGGTCGCTTCATAGTGACGAGCCCGCAAGCTGTCCGTCACCATGATAAAAGGATCTCCCTGGTGGTCCACATATTGACCTCCCAACATGACCCCGCCCAATTCAACTTCCGTATCGGATCGGGCATGAGCCTCCATCTCACGCATGACATCCAAATCAACAAAAACCGGCAAGTCATCTTTCCCAACCTGACCACATTCCACAGTCAGGTATTGACTGTCCCGGTCAGGCCGTACTGCCACATCGGGGCAAGACTCTTCGACGGGACCAAATTGGATATCGGGATCCATAGCTCGACAGTCGTTATTAATCAAGAAACAGTGATTGCGTCATTCTAGTCACAATCTAACTACGGTCAAAAATCACAAAGCATCTCCAGACAGTTGTATGAACTGCATTCCGGATTCAGCCTGGACTTTGACGATATCGTATTTTGGGATACCGACCCGACACAGCAATCGGCCCGAATCGTCGAGACGATCAACCTGGCTGATCATTTTCGGCTTCATGGGCTGACCACATTGTTCACAAATGGCACGAGTCATGGGTACATCGGAGTGCGGCAGCCCCACATCGACATGAACATCACACTGCCGGCAAGCCAGTTGTTCGACCAAATCACGATCCAATTCAATATGAGTCGCGCGGCCCACACCCAGTGCATCGACAAATTCGAACAGTTCTGCCACGGTCGACGACTGTGCGCTCAATGGAGATGAAATGATCGGATCATAGCTTTCGTGGGACAGGCAATCTTCTCGCCACGGGTACCGGGTTGAATAGAAACGATTGGCAACACCATTAAAAACCAAAGCCGTACCGCCTTCAGTGGGAATACGATGAATCAATTTAAGCACCTCCTGGGCCTGGAGTCCGCCAATAATCGACGCAATCGTCGGAGCGGTGGGAACCTTGCCCTGCAATACCTCCTCCTGCGTCAACAGGGGGCAGCTGTACCGCAACTGGATCAACTGATAATCCTTCTCCGTCATGCCGCACTCGTAACAAGGACCATCAGGTGGCGAAAAAACCTTGGCGACGCCATTAATTTCCTGAATCCCTCCGTCCACCCAGGGTGTGGCTACCTTCCAACACATCCGATTGATCCAGAGACGAGCTTCCCGGTTGTCGACACAACTAATGACGACGTCCTGTTCTCGAACGAAACCCAATCCGATGGCAGTCAGGATATCGCCCTGGACCTCGTTGATACGGCATTCGGAATTCAAATCCCTTGCCATCCTTGCTGCCACGGCCGATTTGGATTGTCCTGCGTCCCCGGTCCGAAACAAAACGGAACGCGACAAATTGGAAGGCTGTACGGTATCAAAATCAATCAACGTGATTTCGCCAATCCCTACCAGCGCAAGGTTCTTTAATACTTCATTACCCAATGCCCCGGCACCCACGATTAAGACCTTCGCGGCAGAGATTTTTTCCTGGTCCCACCAGCCAATCAACCGTAGACGCGAATAACGATCTTCGTCGTCAATTAGAAATGGGGGTGATTCGACCGCCTCATTCTCGGTCGATGCAGCCTCAGCTTGGGCAGACTCATCGACAAGCCGATCGGCCAACGCATCTCCGGTAATGTCATTTTTCTCACTATTCAACCAATGAGTCTCACAAAGGAATCTGTATTTACTCTAGAAACGTGATCTCGTCGCTTTCCGGTGTTATGATTTCAATCCCCGTTTCGATCACCTCGGCCTTTAGCAAATGCGGCGGATCGGTTCCCACCCCATGGACTCGATCGCGGATGGATCGAGCATCCAAGGGTAATGAGAATTGATTCTGTGTGCGAATCCACAAGGCCGCATCACGGTTATAAGGACTTTCGATATCAAAATTCTTGTACCGGATCATGTCCCATAACATGCTGCACAACTTGTCGAGCGTAAGGCTGGGAACCCAGTGTGTCCCATAACCGCCGAGACAAACCACGCCATTATTTGAAATATTAGGGTGAAACACGGGGCTTTGCCAAGCCAATTGGGGCATCAAACGGGGATAAGCCGCACCGAGTTCCACAATCACTTCGTGTTGGTCTGCCAATCCAATTCGACCCTCTGAATTCCGGGCCAGCCCGCGTCCGCTGAAAAGCATCCGATACCGTTGGTGCGAACGGCCAGAGGATTCAAAACTAAAAATGGAACTCTGGTGGCTTAATCGTTCGACAGACTCAAAGTCTGCCTGTAATCGACGGTCCCGTGGTGACTTGCGCATAGGTCTCTTAAGGCCTTGAATTTTCCTGGTGAAATATGGCTGGAAAACTAATAACGCCGAGCAGCGCCAAGTGAAACCATCAACCCAACCTTCGACCTTTGATTTTATCCAGCAACGATTTCAGGGTAAATGATCAAATGGTCACCCGTCGCAACAGTCGCCTCGACTAGCGTCTGGTTTTCATCCAATCGCTGCCCCCCCTCCTTGTGGTCCAGGCTGTAACTCATCGGCTGGCCATCCGGCCCGACGACTGGGAGATTCATCTTGGTAATGATGCTCGGCAGAATCCGACGCACTGTAATTGTATCGGAAACAACCGCTTCCACGCTCTTGGCACCCGTTTGATCCAAGAACGTTACACGGATTCCTTGTTGTTCAGGGGTTCTGGTATCTGCCATCTAAATAATCCCCTCATCCAGCAAATTAAAAGGTAACTGCAGGAAATTGTATGAAAACCAAAAAGTAAATCGGAGGTTCTGGGACGAGTCAAAAAGAGCTGAAACGTCTTGGGACACCCGATACTAGTTCGAAACGTAATCTTTTACGGTTATTCGATGACGTCCAGAGAATATTTTCAGGATTCCGAGAAAAAGAACTGAAAAATCAAGATCGCCTCAGCTGGAGCATCCTGTAAGGCGTCACAACGGCCACGGATGTGGTCCCTGGGAAAATCCATCATGCCCGTTCGTCAAATTCGCTGCGCAACAGACCATACACTTCAACATCTTGGAAGACGCCCCACTTGCGGATATGTTTCCTTAACAACCCTTCCTGGATCATCCCATTCTTTTCCAAGACCCGACCGGAGGCCGGATTACTGGTCACGCATTGCGAATGGACCCGTTGCAACCCTAATTGGTCAAATCCAAATCGAACGACGGCTCCCGCCGCTTCTGTACAAATGCCACGCCCCCAATGGTCTCTGGCCAGCCAATATCCCAGTTCTGCATTATGGTCTTCCTGATTGATCTCCAATCCGATCGCACCTACCAAACAATCTCCGTCGGCCAGGCAAATGGCAAAAATGGCCGCCTTCCCGGTCGTCCACATTTCGGGATGGGATTCAATCCATTGCTGAGCGGCACCCTGGGGATAGGGATGGGGAATGTTGCGGGTCGTTGCAGCAATTTCTCGATCCATGCAGATTTCCTGTACCCTGCCTGAATCGGCCGTTACAAAAGGCCGTAATACCAAACGTCCCGAGTTAAGAGTGGGTCGATTGCCAGCATCCGGTAACAAGGTGTTTTCCGAATCCTCTGATCTTGGTTCAAAATTGTCTGCCATGTGTACTGCCTGACTTTACACGCTCTAGACGGTCCAACATTCACTGCAATTATTGGTGCAATCAAGGCTTCTGGGGAAGTGTGACTGAATGTAACGATTTTGACGACCCTGGGGAAACTAAATTCAAAGTTTCACAACCTTCCAAACCAACTTTGACCTGACCTCATCAATGACAACCTAGGGTTTTTTGTAGACGACGCGGAATTCGTGATCGACTACCAACCGTTCGACAAGAGACAATTCCCGATCTACCAGATCATACTTTAGGACCCGAGGTTTTAGCGCAATGGCCTTTTTGGAGCGTTTTTTTGAAAATCCATTCGATGAGCCAAGTTCAGTTGCTCAGCCGAATAACAGTTTCGAGACCGTTAATCAAAAACAACTCGAAGCCCATATGAAAGTCAACACATACGATTCTTTTGAGTTGACCGATGCGGTCCGCCCAGCCATGGACCTGAAAGTCAAACCGGTCCAAGGTTATCGTAATGACGTTTACATGGACGAATCGACGAAATCAAGAGTCCCGGTTGTCATGGCAGCCGCCTCGCGAACTACCCTGTTCCCGCTGTTCATGGATCTCATCCAACGACTCGGCTCGGTGGTAGACGTTGTCCTTGAAACGAGCCACGAGCGAAAATCCAATGGTCATTTGGATATGTATCGCGAGCACATCGACATGCCGGTTCTGACCAGCGCCTTGTGGCAATTTGAAGACCTGTTGACCAACGATGGATGTACGGGCATTGCCATTCTCAATCCAAGGACTCCGCAGGAAGTCCAATTCGATGAACACAAGCTGTTGATTGTTTATGGCAGTCCCCTGGAGCATTACGAACACGTCATGGAATGTCATCAAGTGACTCATGACGATGACATGCATTTTATTACAGAAGCCGAGCACATCCATTCTTCAACCGACAAATATGCACAGCAATTTGAGCAGCTGAGAACTTGTTTAGGTTTGGACGAAAACTGCTAACTCTTTCAGTGGTGCTGCTAACCGTTCTCTCTCCGCCAGCCGTCTTTGTTTTCAAAGGCGGCTTTTTTTGTTTTTCTCAGAAAGTGCCGGAGGCTGGCCGCAATAAAAGGAGCGCTAGTCTGGGTCGATAACCAAAAGCAATTTTGACGGAACCAGGGTCGACGAAGGTCCGTTCCCACTGTGGCCCGCCAATTGGCAATTGCGACGACGCCTATTCGTGCCGCAAAGCTTCGATTGGATCTAGCCTGGCTGCCCGCATGGCGGGATAAATCCCAAAAAGCAGCCCCACACCGACGGCAATCATGAATGCCAATGGAATGGAAAGGGGAACAATAATCGGCGTTATATCACGAACAGCCGCGGGCAACTGGTCGATGGTTGACGGAAACCAATGAACTAGCGCTTCCCTCAATTGAACGACAACCCAGGGACATGCCAAACCGCCCAGGATCCCCGTAACGCCTCCCACGGTCGACAACACAACCGTTTCCACCAAAAACTGCCGGATAATCGCCGCTCGATTGGCACCCAGGGCTCGACGAATACCAATTTCACGTGTCCGTTCTGTCACCGTGGCCAGCATAATATTCATGATACCGATCCCACCAACAACCAATGAAATGGCCGCGATCAAACCCATGAACGCCATGAACATCAGCCGCGTCGTGCGGGCCTGTTCCAATAATTCCAACGGCGTGACAATCGCAAAATCCTCTTCCTCGTGCCGTCTTTTCATGACGGATTCAATCGCCTTCGATGTTTTCAAAACATCTTCCATACGTTTTACGCGAAACGTAATTTGACTCAGTTCCACCACTTCATTTGTCCGGGTACCTGGGCCAACTTCCATCGTCCAATCACCAATACGGCGCCAAAATGTCGTAATCGGAGCATAGACGTCATCACTGAAATCCTGTGATTCGAGCGAACTGCCAATGGAGGCCATTATCCCGCGCCGCTTCATGACACCCACGACCCGGTACGGAGTTGACCGTATCTGGACAATAATCCCAAGTGCCGAATCGAGTGGCCTCAGCGTTTTGGCAAGCTCGTAGGACAACACGCAAACGTTATCGCTGGTATCGACATCACGGTGTTCCAGAAATCGACCTTCATGCAACTCTAACTTCATGACCTGATCGTATTCCGGTGTGCAGCCAATAAAATGCACATTGCGGTCATATTCACCGTAATATAATTCCCGGCTGGCATCACGGATCCTGAGGGCCTGGTCAACCGTGTTGATGGTTTGCCAAAGCGCGTCATAGTCATCCCGAGTCACCCCGTAAATGGCCATCGAACTGCTATCGGACGCATTTTCGGAAACCGGTTTTACACTGCGTACAATAATATTATTGGTACCCAATTCCTCAATCTGCTCTTGGACTTTCTTACTGATGCCCTCGCCAATCGCCAGCAACCAAACGACGCTGGCAATCCCGATGAAAATACCAAGAACCGTCAAAGCAGACCGCATCGGATGCAGCGTTAGACTCTTGATCCCCAATTTCCAGATTGAAAGGCGAAACAACTGCATGTTCCAACGTCCCGGTTACCTACGGCTGGTTCATTTTTCGGATATCAATGTTGTCGTTGTAACTATCAGCATCCAACAATACCTGCTCGCCAACCGCCAATCCTTGGTTAACGACAACAAATTTGTCATTGTTTGAGCCAATCTGAACAGGCCGAATCTCAACGCGATTCTGGTGTTTGACAAACACGGAATAGCCTTTGTCTTGAGACTGGTTTTTAAACAGGCTGCTGAGAGGGACTTGAACCACGTTCTGCAATCGTTCAACAAATATTTCTGTTTTTGCCCTCAGACCGGATCGGATCAATGGATTCTGTTCAACCACCTCGACAAAGACCTCGTACTCGATAGGAGCTTGGTACCATCGACGAGGCATTGGAAACGAACTGACCTTGTAAACCTTGCCCGCAATCGGGTTCTCCGGATCCGTATCAACTCGTATGAGGCATTTTTGACCGATTTCAATCTGGTTAATCTTGGAGTCGTTCACCTTGGTTCTGACCTGCATCCGACTGGGATCTGGCAATCGGATAATTGGCTGTCCATCACGAATCAAGGCCCCTTCTTCGATCACGAACGAAGCATCACCGCGACGGTCAATTTCATTGGCGTACACCACCATCCCATCCACGACTGCCGTAATGTGACAGGCCTCAATCTCTTTGCGGATCTCGGCCAGGCGGCTTTCGCTCAACTGCATCGTAAATTCCGAGGCTTCTACATTTGCCTCCTGTTTGGCAATCTCTGCATTGAGCTCAGCCGTCATTCTTTCACGCGTATGTTCCTCGTAAACAACCAGGTTTTGCGTAGCAAGTTCTAAGTCAAGCTTTGTCTTTTCTTCCGCAAATACATCCGCGTCCAATTGGGCCCGCGTGCGATATCCCTTGCGTGTCAGGAATTCGCTGTGGCGGCGAAATTCGCTAGCGCGACGAAAATTCTCCTCAGCCGTTGCAATCAATGCCCGCAATTGATTGCGGGCCTGTTCATACAAACCGCTTTCATATTCCTTCAAACTGCGACGGGCCGTATCGAGATCACTGGTGGCCTGGATGACCCTGGCGCGATCCTCGGCAACACTGATGTTCTGTGTCGTCAGTTCATCCTTCAGTACTGAATCGTCAAGCTGGCAAATAAAGTCTCCAGCCTTGACCATCGTTCCTTCGGGAATAATTGAGATGATGGCGGTGCCCGCTTTGCCCCGCGATTTGACTTCAC